>CAZEGY010000012.1:0-18127 GCA_964511815.1 uncultured Rhodovulum sp. | reverse complement strand
GCGAGGCGGCGGCCGGCCCGGCGCGGCCGGGTTGCGGCGCGGGCAGGCCGGTGGCGGAGGAGGGCTGGTTCGACCTGATGCCCGCCCGTTTCGGCGACAGCCCCGGCGAGTGGGCCCGCAGCTCGGCCTGGTCGGGATCGTGGCGCGACCTCGATCCGCCCTACGAGGTGGTCCTCGTCGACCTTCCGCCGATCGAACGGGCGATCGACGTCCTGCCGGCGCTGCCGGCGCTCGACTTTCTCGTCGTCGTCGCCGAATGGGGCGCGACGCCGGTCGACACGGTGGCGTCCGCCATCCGGACGGCGGACGCCTGCGGGGTTCCGGTGCTCGGGGTCGCCCTGACCAAGGTGCGGCGCCGCCTTCGCCACCGCCGATCGATCGCGCGCAGGGTGGGTGCCCATCCGATCCGATGAGCGGCGTACACCTTTTGCGACCCTTGTTCCCCCTCTTCGCCCGGCGAGAATGGAGCCGTTCCGGAGCCCCGGCCGATCTCCGTCCGCCCTGGCGATGTCCGGTACATGGAGGCGACAGGAAATGCCGGAGTCGATCGCGGCCGAGATGCCTTGCCTTGCGGCCGAGCTGCCCTCGAACGGTCCGGCCCGCGCCCGCAACGACCTGCTCACCGGCGCCCGCAGCGGCGAGTCCGCCCGTGGCGACGACGGCGCCGAGCTCGCCCTGGAGCGGCCGCCGCTCGGCGGCGGGCTGAAGCGCGCGGTCGACCTGCTCCTCGCCGGGGTCCTGCTGATCCTGTTCCTGCCGACCGGGCTGATCATCGCGCTCCTGATCCTCCTGACGATGGGACGGCCGGTCATCTACGCGCACCAGCGGATCGGTTTCGATCGCAAGCCCTTCGCGTGCTACAAGTTTCGCTCGATGGTGCGGAATCCCGACGAGATGCTGCAGCGCCACCTCGCCGAGAACCCCGAGGCGGCGCGGGAATGGAGCGAGACGCGGAAGCTCCGCAACGACCCCCGCGTCACCTTCGTCGGGCGGATGCTGCGCAAGTCGAGCCTCGACGAGCTGCCGCAACTCTTCAACGTGCTACGCGGCGAGATGAGCTGCGTCGGACCGCGCCCGGTCGTCGCCGACGAGCTCGCCCGCTATGGCGCCAAGGCGGCGAGCTATCTCTCCACCCGCCCCGGCATGACCGGGCTCTGGCAGGTCAGCGGCCGCAGCTCGACCGACTACCCGACCCGGGTCGCCCTCGACGAGACCTATGTCCGGTCGTGGTCGATCTCGCTCGACCTGAGGATCCTGTTCAACACGATCTTCGTCGTGCTCAAGCCCGGCGACGCCGCCTGACGCGACAGCGGGCCTCCCGTCGCGGGACGCCCGCCACCGATCGTTCAGCCGCGGATCGTTCAGCCGGGGGTGCGGAGGCCGGCGGGCTCGGGAACGAGCACGAAGGAGCGGATCAGGGCTTCGCAGGTCTCCTCCGGCACCTCGTGAAGGCGATGGCCGAGCACGGCATCGGTGAGGTCGCGGGTCAGCACCACCTTCTCGCGCAGCGGCTCGAAGCCGGTGGCGCATTCGCTGCGGAGCTTCTCGCTCGGCCAGCGCAGCCGCAGCTCGACGGTGCCGTCGACGTCGACGCTGTCGTAGAGCGCGTTCAGGGCGAAGGACGGAAGGCGCGCCGCGATGTAGCGGTCGAGCCTCAGCGCCGCGGTCTCTGCCTCGGCCTCCCCGAGGGCGAGGTAGGTGAAGGCGTTGTCGGCGGCGCGGTCCGCCGCGGCGGACCGGGAGAGCGCCAGCGACCCGCTCTCGCAGAAGCTCTCGAGCAGCGCCGGCTCCCCGTAGACCTTGCCGCCGAGCCGTCCGAAGACCTGCGCATAGCCGTCGGCGGAGAGCGGGATGCCCTGGTTCGGGTTGGATTGCCCGGCGTTGTGGAGATGGCAGATGGCGTAGAGGGCCCCCGGGCGGCCCGTCCGGCGCAGCTCGGCCGCCAGCCGGTCCTTGCCGCGGATGTAGTGAACGCAGTCGAGCGAGAACGTCGCGTCGAACGTCGCGTCCCGGAAGGGCAGCCCGGCCTCGGCGTCGAAGCAGACGAAGTTGCCCTCCGGAACGACGTAGTGCTTCGCGAGCGCGAGGTTGAGGAAGTCGAGGTCGCCGGCGACGAGGCGCACCCGGGGAGCGAGCGACTTGAGGAGATAGGAGGTCTGGCCGATGCCGCAGCCGAGATCGAGCACCGTCGGCGGGCTCGCGGCGAGATCGCTGCGGCCGAGCACGGTCGCGGCCGCGGCGATCACCGGCACCGCCGCGAGCAGGCTCGGGTTGCCGTACCGGTATTCGAGATACTCGCCGTAGGAGTCGGGACGCCAGTGCCGCAGCGCCGCCCGCAGCGTCTCCGGCCACGCGAAGCCGCCGCGGGCGGGCGCGGGCGGGCGGCCGCGCAACCCTTGCACGAGGCGCGTGACCGCCGCCCGGCGTCCGCCCTTCCGGCCGTCGTCGCCGCCGCTGCCGGCGAGCAGCATGGCGACGGCGCCGTCGCGGTCGCCGCGGTCGAGGGCCGCGACGACCGGGTCGCTGTTGTCGCTCGGCGCCGATGCCTGGCGCAGCACGACGATGCCGAGAACGACGGGATAACGATAGCATCGGCACGAGAGCGTGCCGAACTCCACGTCCGCCCCGTCCGCCGGATGGCGCGAGTCGAGGGCGAGCCCGCCGCCGCAATAGGGGCACCGAAGGGTGTCGAGGAAGCTCTCTTGCGCCATCCGTCTCTCCGCTATCCGACCTCGACCCGCGCGGCCATCGGCCGGGCCGCCTGCCGGGGGCGCGTGGGCCCCTCGGCGCGGTCGCCGGCGAGGCTGTCGTAGAGCTCCGTGAGACGCTCCGCGCGGGCCTGCCACGAGTAGTGCTCGACCGCGCGCCGGCGGCCCGCCGCGCCCATCGCCCGCGCCCGCCCCTCGTCGAGGAGGAGCGAGGCCAGCGCGGAGGCGAGCTCCTGCGGCGCCTCCGGCTCGACGAGCAGACCCGTCCGGCCGTCGAGGATGGTCTCGCGCATGCCGCCCACGCGTGTGCCGACGATCGGAATGCCGCAGGCCATCCCCTCGACCACCGACATCCCGAAGCTCTCGCTGAGCGAGGGGTTCACCACGACCTCGGCCGCGCGGTAGAGGGGCAGGAGCTCCTCGTGCGACACGTTGCCGAGAAAGCGCACCCGGCCGCGAAGGCCGCCATCGGCGACGAGGCTGTCGAGGTGGGCGCGATAGCGGCAGTTGCCCGCGTCGTCGTAGAAGCGCAGCAGGTCCTGCACGCGCCGCTCGGAGCCGAGGCTGACGAGGAAGTCGCGCGACAGGGCCGCGTCCGGGCCGGCGATGTCGAGGTCGACGTCGGCGAACCGTCCCGCCAGGGCGGCGAACGCCGCGAGGAGCGTGTGGACCCCCTTCTCCGGCGAGACCCGCCCGACGAAGAGCAGCCGTCGCCGGCCGCCGTCGCCGGCCGGGCGCCCGGGGTCGGGGGCGAAGCGGGCGACGTCGACTCCGTTTCCGACGGTGGCGACGCGGCCGGGAAAGTCGGGGAAGGCCGCGAGGAAGGTCGCGGCGATGTGGTCGCTGACCGCCGCGACGGCGTCGACGACCTCGAGCTGGCGGGCGACGGCGGCGCGATCGCGCTCCGACAGCCATTCGCAGTGCATCTCGAGCACCAGGCGGTGCGGTGCGCCCGCCGCCGCGAGCTCGCGGCACCACGGCCAGTAGTTCATCACGTGGACGATGTCGGGCCGGTCGTGGGCGATCCTGCGCACCAGCTTGCGGCGGTACTCGCTGTGGTCGTCGAGGCGCCGCGCGATCCCCAGCCGTTCGGACGGCCGCGGGAAGCGGCGGATGAACCGCTGCAGCAGCCGGTCACGGATGACCGGCAGCGGCGCGACCGAGAACGGCAGCGCCGGAGGCGGCACGTCGTCGCGGTAGTGCCTGCCGTAGACCGCGACCTCGGCTCGGCGTCCGAGCTCGAGCGCGGTGTGGTACACGACGAGCCCGACCGAGTTCTGCGTCGGCGGAAACAGGCGGTCGCAGGGCTGGCTGACGATGGCGAGCTTCATCGCCCGCCTCCGCTGCGCCCGGCGCGATGCCGGTTTCCGGCCGGCAGTCTCGGGGGATGGTCCGACACGGGTCATCCCCGCAACCGCAGCAGCGTCTCGCGGGCCCGGAACAGGTCCGAGCGCATCAGGACGAGCGCCATCACGCTGTAGACGACGACGCCGACGACGAGGGCCGATCCGACCGCGACCACCGGCGGGGTGCCCGCCGGGAGGCTCAGCCGCCAGGCGGTGACCGCGACGAAGAGCACGCCCGATGCCGTGGCGAGACGGGGGAAGAAGCCGAGCGGGGTGACGACGTCGAGCCCGGCGCGCCGCTGCGCGAGGCCGAGGAACACCGGCACCAGGATCAGGTTGCAGAGGATCTGGGCGGCGAGCGCCGCCTCGAGGCCGATCGCGGCGCCGATGGGCAGCGCGACGACGATCAGCACGGTGTAGGCGACGTTCAGGGCGAGGACGAGCCGCGAGTGGCCGAGGGCGAGGAGCGTCAGGCCGCACAGGCTGTCGACGGTGCGCAGGAGACCGAGCATCATCAGCATCTGCACCGGCAGCACCGCCCCCGACCAGTGGGCGCCGAAGAGCAGCGGAACCGCCTCGGGCGCGATCGCGGCGAAGCCGACGAAGGCGGGGAAGCCGATGAGCCCGGCCATGCGGATGCCGGTGTCGAAGAACTGGTCGACCTTCTCCGGCTGCTCCTGGAGCCGGGAGATGGCGGGCAGGGCGATGTTGGTGAGCGGGCTGAGAAGGCCTTGCGAGAGCAGGTCGAGCAACCGGCGCGCGAACGCGTAGACGCCGACCGAATAGGGGCCGAGGAAGGCGCCGAGGATGACCTTGGGCAGCTCTTCGTTGACGACGGTCCACAGCGACTGAAGGACGAGCGGCAGCGCGAACGGCGAAAGCTCGCGGCAGCGGGCGAGCGAGACGCGCAGGCGCGGTCGCCAGCCGCTGAGCGCGAGCAGCAGCGACGCCTCGGCGCCGACCTTGGCGAGCTGCATGGCGATCAGGCTCCAGACCCCGAAGCCCGTGATCGCCATGCCGATGCCGACCGCGGCCGAGACCAGCGTGCCGGCGAGGGTGCGGGCGGCGAGGAGCCGGAAGTCGAGCCGCCGCTTGAGGATCGCCGTCGGAACCGCGGTGAGCGACTGGATCGCGACGACGGGGCTCGCCCAGCGGACGAGATCCTCGAGCAGCGGATCGCCGAAGAAGCGCGCCACGAGGGGCGCCGCGAGGTAGATCCCGGCGCTCAGCCCAAGGCCGGTGGCGAGGAGCAGCCAGAAGACCGAATCGAGGTGCTCGCGCTCGACCTCGGGCCGCTGGACGAGGGCGTCGGGGAAGCCCTGCACCACCGGAATGCAGAGGATGCCCGGTGCCACCGCCGCCAGCGCGGCGAGGCCGAGGGCCTCCGGGCCGAGGTACTGCGCAAGGATCACGAAGGTCAGGAAGAGGGCGACCTGGCGGCCCCAGGTCTCCATCGCCGACCAGAAGGCGCCGCTGACGATGCGGTTCCCGAGCCGGTTCAACGGCGCGCCCCCCGTCTCGCGTCCCGGATGACCGGACACGAGGCACCGCACGAAAGACGATCCACGGGCGCGACTCCTCCTCTGGCGCAGTGTCACCGGATCGATCGCGTTCGCCCTCGGGTGTCCCGCGTCACGAGAACGAGTGCTACGCCGGAGCCGGCTCCGCGGCACGATCGTCCTTGGGAACCGCGGCCATCCGCTCCGCTGAGGAGGGCCTCTCCTTTCGGCTACCGCCCGCCGCCGCGCTAGCAGAAAGGCTTACGTCTTCCGGCGCGGCCCTCGCCCCGGCCCCGGCTCTGCCGCCGGCCCGAGGCGATGGGCGCCCGGCGGGCACGGGCAGCGCTCCGCGACGGTGCGCAGGGCGATCGCCACGAGGTAGCCCGCGTTCAGCACCAGCGGCAGGATCGCCACCATCGCGGCCCTGCCCGGGCCGTCGTGCACCATCCAGCCCGCCGCCCCCCAGACCGCCGCGAGCAAGGTCACGGGGATCAGCGCCGGAGCGCGGTAGCGCAGGCCGACCACCGCTCCGAGCAGACCGAAGAGAACCGCATTCCAGAGCAAGCCAGACCCCGTCTCCGTGCCACGGGACGTCCGCGCGCTGCCGCAGTATACAGGCGCTCGGGCCCGGACGGTAGAGCGACCCGGGGTGGCGGGGCGGGTGCGGGCGGACGGGCGCCGAGGCCGCCGAGCCGGGGGGCCTACATGTTGCCGTCGGCGGTCGCCGCCGGATCGCGGCGGAGCTCGACCTTGATGGCGTCGCCGGGCTCGATCGGTGTCGTCTCCTCCGCGGCGATCTCGACGGTGACGCCGTCGGGGCCGGTGCGCAGGATCGAGAACGCCGCCCGCAGCCGCGGGATGCCGCCGCTGCCGCCGAGCGGGGCGTCGATCCGGGCGTCCTCGACGAGGTGGGTCGTCGACTCGATCCGGCGCTCGACCTCGTCGAGCCGCGCCTGGGTGTCGCGGATCTCGCCGGCGAGGTCCTGCTGGTGCTGGGTGCGGAGCTCGATGATCGAGACCTCGGCCCGGCTCACCTCCTGCTTGGCCCGGAGCAGGCTCGTCTCGGCGATCAGCCGCTCGCCGTCGAGCTTGGTGATCTCGCGCTGCATCTCGCGGACCTCGCGCCCGGTGACCACGCTTCCGATCGTCGCCACCTCGTCGCGGAGCGAGTCGCCCTGGGCCTTCACCGCCTCGAGCAGCCCGGCCTGCGCCGGAACCTCGGTCTCGAGGTTGGCACGGAGCTGCTCGAGGGCTGCCATCCGCGTCCGGAACGCGTCCTGCCGGGCGGCGAAGATCGCCTGCTCCTGGTCGAGCAGGCGGCCGACCGCGGCCTCGCCGCTGCGGCGCGCGAGGCCGGGCGGGGCCTCGAAGGTCTCGCCGCCGGAAAGCTCCGCCTGCAGGCGGGCGAGGCGCGCCACCGCCGCGTCGCGTTGCAGCATCAGCACGTCGATGTCGCCGAGCCCGGCGATCATCGCGCGGGTGCTGTCGGCGCTCCCGGTCTTCAGCCCGCCGGCGAGGCTCAGCGCCTTGAGGAGCGTGAGCGCCGGACGGTACGGATAGGCCCCGGGCTGCTCCACGGGGCCGACGATGTAGAACGGTCGGTACTCGACGATCTCGACGGCGACCGTCGGACGGCGTCCGAGACCCATGCGGTCGGCGAGCCGCTCGGAGACGAGGGCCGCGAGCTCGTCGCGCGTGGCGCCGGCCGCGGGGATCGAGCCGACGAGCGGCAGCGACAGCTCGCCGGTCGCGCCGAGCGCATACTCGTCGTTGAGCGCCTCCCAGCCGAACACCTCGTCCTGCGAGGCGCGCCACTCGTAGACCTTGAGGCGGACCCTGTCCTCCGGCCCGAGCCGGTACTCGGCCTCCGCCGCCGCGGCCTGCATCGCGCCGGACAGCAGCAGCGCCACGACCACGGCCCCGCCGAACCGCAGGAGCGCGCGCGCGCGTCCCGCCACCACTGAATCCCTCACCGGCCTCGCTCCGAAGTTTCCGCGCGTGGAGCATAGGGTGTCCGCCGCCGCACGGCGCTCCTCCAATGGTGCGCCCGCCCCGCCGGAAGGCGTGAGCGTCCGCCGTAGGTGCCGCGCCCCCCGCCATAAGGAGGATCGCGGCTGCCGTCCGGGAGCCTTTCCGGCCGCGGACGGACCGCCGATCCTGACGCCGAGCGCGCGGTAGTGTCGCCGGCGAGCGGACGGGGAGCGAGATGTATCTTCATGCGGCGCGCCGGATGGTCGTGGAGGACCAGCGGCCGGAGGAGCCACCGGCCGCGCCGGCGATGCCGGGCGTGCGGGTCGCGATCGTCCATGACTGGTGCCCCGACTTCCGCGGCGGCGAGCGGGTGCTCGCGCGGCTCTGTCGCCTGTTCCCCGACGCCGACGTGTTCACGCTCTTCGACTTCCTCGATCCCGAGGTGAAGGCGCGGCATTTCCCCGGCAGGACGTTCCACACCTCGCCGCTCAACCGCCTCCCGGGCGTCCGG
Organism: uncultured Rhodovulum sp.; assembly: GCA_964511815.1. GTDB lineage: Bacteria > Pseudomonadota > Alphaproteobacteria > Rhodobacterales > Rhodobacteraceae > Amaricoccus. Next base: position 10,092 of record CAZEGY010000012.1, on the reverse strand, counting down.
AGGTACTACCGCAGTCTCTTCGCGCTCTGCCCGTTCTTCATCGAGCAGTTCGACGTCACGGGCTACGACCTGGTGCTCTCCTCCTCGTCGGCCTTCGCGCGCGGCGTCATCGTCCGTCCGGACCAGCCGCACGTCTGCTACGTCCACAGCCCGGCGCGCTACGCCTGGGACGAGCAGTTCACCTATCTCGATCAGGCCGGCCTCGGCTTCGGGCCGAAGGGGCTCCTCTACCGCTACATGCTGCACGGCCTGAGGACGTGGGACGTGCGGACGGCGCACGGTCCCGACCTGATGCTGGCCAATTCCGAGTACGTCCGCGCCCGCATCCGCCGGATCTACGGGCGCGACGCCACGGTGGTCCATCCGCCGGTCGACGTCGAGGAGATGCCGTTCACGCCAAAGAAGGACGACTATTACGTCGCCGCGAGCTTCCTCGCGCCCTACAAGCGCACCGACCTCGTCCTCCGCGCCTTTGCCGCGATGCCCGACCGCCGGCTGCTCGTCGTCGGCGAGGGCCAGCAGTCGGCCGCCCTCCGCGCGCTCGCGGCGCCGAACGTCACCTTCACCGGCTATCTCGAGCGCGGGGAGTACCTCGACGTCGTGCGCCACGCCAAGGCGATGGTCTACGCCGGCTGCGAGGATTTCGGCATCGCGCTCGCCGAGGCCCAGGCCTCGGGCACGCCGCTGATCGCCTTCGGCCACGGCGGCGCGCGCGACATCGTCCGGCCGCTCGGCACCGAGAACCCCACCGGCGTGCTCTTCCCCCGGCAGACGGTGGATTCGATTCGCGAGGCAGTCGCCACCTTCGAGCTGAAGTCCGCGGCATTTCTGCCCGCGGCGTGCCGCGAGAATGCGCAGCGGTTCTCCGTAGAGCGCTTCGATCGGGAGATACTCGCGGCAGTCGCGCGCACCTTCGCTTCCCGTCAAGGCGAGTTGGCGATGACCGGCATTCCCGTGGGCATCGCCTCCTGACGCCGCCGCTATCGGCGTCCTGGGCCTTCAACGCGACAACTCGACAAGAGGTCCGCCCGAGCCCGCCGCCATTGCGCGGTGCAGGCACCTGTGCCCGCTGCCGCGGAAACTGACGCGGACTTTCCCGGTGTCGGGTGACGCTCGGGTTCGTCGCGACTTTACTTGGAGATTGACGTCGAGGGCGAAGAAGAGCCGCGGGTTCTCGAGTTGGCGTCCCGATCCGTACTTATCACCCTGCGGGAGAAACTGATACGACTTAAACGCTAAACTGGCGGCAATAATCGTATACAGTGTATTAACGCGCGGTCGGGGCGGGTGTACGTTAACCTACTCACTAAGCACTATCTTTACCAGCTTGTCGCAAATCCCCGCTCGGATTAACGTGTCATTGGGCTGCTCAGGGGGAATTGGTGTCAGCCCGAATTATCGTGTTCCTGTTGGGGGAGGGGAGCGTGTCGAACATCGCCTTGGATTGCGCGTCGGAGTCTATTTCCACACCAGCTGCATATACCAGTACGGACGACGTACCGCTGGTTCTGATCATCGAGGCGCGTCCACTTCTGCGTCAGTTGCTCGAGGGGTTCATCGCACAGAGCGCGCAGATGCGCGTGGCGTCGGCGCCGAGCATCAAGGAATGGCTGCGCATGGGCCAGAGCGTGGACCCGGCGGTCATGCTGCTGTCCGTTGCGGACGGGGGCCGACTGCCCGGAAGCCTGTCGGAGCTCATGATCCCGGCGCACGACCGCCTCGCCTCGGTGCCGGTCGTCGTGCAGTCGAACGACCGGCCCGGGCATCAGGTGCTCGAGCTGCTCAAGACCGGGATGCGGGGGTTCATCCCGACCAGCGTCTCGACGGAGGTCGCGGTCCAGGCCCTGCGCCTCGTCTGCGCGGGCGGAACCTTCGTGCCGTCGAGCTGCCTGCAGTCGCTCGCCGACCAGGCGCAGGGCGCCGCCGATACCGGGGGGTTCCTGACCGGCCGCCAGTTGCAGGTGGTCGAGGCGATCCGGCAGGGCAAGCCGAACAAGATCATCGCCTATGAGCTCAACATGTGCGAGAGCACCGTTAAGGTGCATGTCCGCGCCATCATGAAGAAGCTCAAGGCCCGGAACCGGACCGAGGTCGCCTATCTCTACTCGTCGAGCATCAGCGACCCGGACGCCGTTCTCCCGCTCTGATCGGCCGTTTGCCCGGCCCGATCCGCCTCCTTCGGCCCCGGCCCTCCGCAGACGCGGAGGCGCCGCGGCCGGTCGAGGGGACCATTCCCTTCCCTGCGATAGTGGGCCGCCACGCGCGCCCGAGCTCGCCGTTCGCGTGATCGCTCCACGCGGCGCGGTCAGCGGGTCAGCGGCAGGATCAGCGCGAACTGCGCCGACTCGTCCGTCACGATCAGCTTCCAGTCCCGCCACTCGTCGTGGCGGTGGGCCTGATCGACCCTGAACTCCTTGATGATCTCGACCGCCGCGTAGTGCGCGTCGGCGAGATCGTCCGCCAGGACACCATGCTCGTCCCGGATGACGGCGTGACTGGCGACGAGATGGAAGTAGTATCGGATGGCCATGCCCGCACATTCACGGTAATCGTGGGATGGCCGCTCGCATGATTAATTGACAGCGCCTCCCGAAAAATAGGTAGTCCCGGGTGACACCCCGGACGGACCCGAGCGGCGCCGGAAAAGGGACGCGGGTGGCGGCGGCGAGCGACGGCGCCACGGAAACCTCGAACCTCGAAGCTCGGACACCGGCTCGCGGCTTCGGCGGCGCGCCGGTCCTCTGCCCCTTCGATCTCGTCGCCGTCGGCCGCGTCGCTGGTGCAGGTCGTGCCCGCCGCACTCGGTGCGACGCGCGGAGCGGTTCGGCGCGGACGCCGGCGGCTTGCGCCCCGCAACTCGTGGCCGGGGCTCCCGCGATCCGTGGCTATTTCCCGTCGATCACCCGCAGGCGGGGACCGCCGTCGCGCGGCTTGCCGTCGCGGGGGCGGGCGGAGGCGTTGGGGTTGCCCTCGATCGTGCGGAGCTTCGGCGCCGGCGGCGCCGGGGCGAAGTCGGCCTGGGCGTCGGCGAAGCCCGGCATCGCGGTGCGGGGCTCGACGCTCTGGCTCGGCTCGATCGGCGTCACCGCCACGTCCTCGATCGAGAAGGCGAGCGGTGCGGCGAAGAGGTCGCCCTCGCCCGAGGTGCATCCGATCACCCGGCTGATGTCGCCGAAGTCGCTGCGGAGCGGCATCAGCAGCATCGTCGCGCGGTAGACCCCCGCGCGGTTCGGCGCCGCGAGCCTCACCTCGATCACCGCCGGCTCGTTCATCACCACGTTGAGGAGCCGCTCGAAGCGCACCCGGTCGCGGACGTCGATGAGGGCGGCGGGCTCCATGCCGCGCACCTCCATCCCCATCATCTCGCAGATCTTCGTCCCGGCGAGGCGCACCCGCATGGTGTCGGGGGCGAGCTTCTCGACGATGAAGGTGTTCTCGAGCGCGCCCTCGAACTGCCGCGGGTCGATCTCGGCGCGGTAGGGGGCGACCCGGCCGGCACGCAACCGGTCCCAGTACGACTTCAGCGAGGAAAGCATGAGATCGTTCATATCTTGACCGCGCTGGACCTGCCTGCTTACCTCGCGCCGGCGCGGCGGCCGGCTCGGGGCAAATGACTTCTTCACACGCTACACAACCCGCGCGCCGATGTCGCGCGCTTTGCGTCGCCTCCCTTAATTTGCATCGAACTTGGCGAAACGCCAAGCAATGTTTCGCGCATAGGATGAGCGGAGTCCGTCGATGGCGCTGACTTCGATGACCGGCTTCGCCGACCTCGCGGGCCACGCGGAGGGGCTCTCGTGGGTGTGGGAGGCACGCAGCGTCAACGGCCGCGGCCTCGACGTCCGCCTCCGCCTCCCCGACGGCTTCGAGGGCCTCGATGCGCCGCTGCGCGCCGCTGCCACCAGGGCGCTCTCCCGCGGGTCGGTGACGGTGGCGCTGCGCATCGCCCGCGGCGCGGCCGGCGGCCTGCCGCGGCTGAACGCGGCCGCGCTCGACGCCGCCGTCGGCGCCGCGCTCGCCGCAGCGCAGGCGGCGGCGCGCGGCGGGCTCGACCTCGCGCCGATGACCGCGGCCGACCTCCTCGCCGTGCGCGGCGTCCTCGAGACCGACGCCGCCGGCCCGGCCGAGCGGCCCGAGGTCGCGGCGCTCCTCGCCGGCGAGGCCGAGGCGCTCCTCGTCCGCCTCGCCGCCGCGCGCCGCGACGAGGGCCTGGCGCTCACTGCCGTGATCGCAAGCCAGGTCGAGCGCATCGAGGCGCTGACCGCCGCCGCACGCGAGAGCGCCGAGGCCCGCGCCGCCCGCAGCGGCGCGCTGCTCCGCACCCGCGTCGAGGCGGTGCTCGCCGGCTCGACCCCGGTCGACGAGGCGCGCCTCGCCCAGGAGCTCGCCCTCGTCGCGGTGCGCGCCGACGTGACCGAGGAGCTCGACCGCCTCGCCGCCCACGTCGCCGCCGCGCGCACGCTGCTCGCGGGCGAGGGGCCGGTCGGGCGCAAGCTCGACTTCCTGATGCAGGAGTTCAACCGCGAGGCCAACACGCTCTGCTCGAAGTCGGGCTCGGCCGAGCTCACCGCCATCGGGCTCGAGCTCAAGGTCGTCATCGACCAGATGCGCGAGCAGGTGCAGAATGTCGAATAGCCTCCCGCGTCCCGGACCTCCCCGGCGCGGCCTCCTCATCATCCTCTCGTCGCCCTCGGGCGCCGGCAAGTCGACGCTGTCGCGCCGCCTGCTCGAGGCCGATCCCGAGGTCCAGTTCTCGATCTCGGCGACGACCCGCCCGCCGCGGCCCGGCGAGCTCGACGGCCGCGAGTACCTGTTCAAGGGCCGCGCCGCCTTCGAGGCGATGGTCGCGGCGGGCGAGATGCTCGAGCACGCCGAGGTCTTCGGCAACCTCTACGGCACCCCGCGCGCGCCGGTCGAGGCGGCGATCGCCGCCGGGCACGACGTGCTCTTCGACGTCGACTGGCAGGGCGGCCAGCAGATCCGCAACTCCACCCTGCGCGACGCGGTCGTGTCGATCTTCATCCTGCCACCGTCGATCGCCGAGCTCGAGGCCCGCCTCCGCGCCCGCGGCCAGGACCCCGATGACATCGTCGACGGCCGCATGGCGAAGTCGCGCGACGAGATCAGCCACTGGGCGGAGTACGACTACGTCCTCGTCAACGAGGACCTGGCGCGCTGCGAGGCCGAGCTCCGCGCCGTCATCGCTGCCGAGCGTCTGCGCCGCGACCGCCGGCCGGAGCTCCTCGACCATGTCCGCCGCCTGAACGCCGAGTTCGACGCACGGCTGACGTAGGGCCGCTCGCCCCTGTCCGCGCCCCGGTCAGGCCCGGGCTTCGGCGAGCACCGGCGCGCAGAGGCGGACCTCCGCCCCGGTCTCGCCGAAGCGCGCCTCGATGCGGTGGCCGATGGTCGCGAGCGCCTGGCGGAGCAGCGCGAACTGCACGCCGTCGGGCTTGAGATCCGATAGCGTGGCGCCCTCGGTGACGTGGGCCCAGAGCGCCGCGGGCGGGGCGGTGCGGCGACCCTCGACGCCGAGGGTGATCGTGTCCCCGACGAGGGCGATGCGGACGTGGCCGCCCATCGGCAGGCTCTTCTCGAGGCAGAGGATCGCGAGGTAGACGACGCGGGTCAGCGTCCGCGGCAGGTCGCCGCCGCGCTCGGGCCACGAGACGGTGAAGCGCCCGTGGAACATCGCGTCGGAGACCTGCGTCGCCTCGTCGAAGGACTGGCGGGCCTGCGGGTCGGCCGGCCCGAAGGCGATGCGGTAGAAGCGCAGCTTGGCGAGCGCCGTCGCGAGGCTCTCGTTGACGAGGGCGAGTTCGGCGGCGGCGGGGCCGGCCGAGAGCTGGAGGAGCTCGAGCCCGTTGCCGATCGCCCCCATCGGGCTTATCAGGTCATGGCAGAGCCGGGCGCTGACGAGCGCGCTGAGGTCGGGCGTGTCGCTCATGCCGCACCCTCCGCCCGGCGCCGGCCGACGAACGGGGCGCCGATGAACGAATTCCTCGAGCCGGGAATGCTGGTCAGGCACCCCGATCGCCCGGACTGGGGCCTCGGGCAGGTCCAGTCGGTGATCGGCCGGAAGATCACCGTGAACTTCGAGCATGCGGGAAAGGTGGTCATCGACGGCTCCCGGATCAGTCTCGAGCCCGATTTCGGACCCGAGCGCGGATAGGTTAACCTTTCGCCCGCGACCCTTAAAGGAAGGTAAAGGGAGAAGGTAAACGCGGCACGCCGTGCGCCTCCCCGCCGTGCCGATGGAACGCCCGGGCACGGGCACGGGTTCCGGCCGCCCCCTCGTGGTCCGGTGGCATTTGCGCGCCGGCCGCCGAGCGGCTACATCAGGGCCGCGGGCCGTGCGGGGTCCGCCTGCCGGGTCGTCCATGAAGCTCGATGTCAGCCGCTACCGGGTGAAGCTCGCCGAGACCGACGCCGAGCGCGCCGGCGCCCAGCGGCTGCGTTACCGCGTCTTCGTCGAGGAGATGGGCGCCCGGGCGAGCGCGGAGCAGCGCGCGGCGCGCCGCGAGTGGGACGACTTCGATCCGTGGTTCGACCACCTGATCCTCGAGAGCCTCGACCCCGCCATCGCCGATCCGCTCGACCGCGTCGTCGGCGTCTACCGCCTGATGCGCGACACCGCCGCCCGCGCCGGCCCCGGCTTCTACGGCGCGGGCGAGTACGACCTCGCGCCGATCCTCGCCTCCCTGCGCCCGAGCGTCGAGCTCGGCCGCTCCTGCGTCGCCCCCGAGCACCGCGGCGGCCCGGCGATGCACCTGCTCTGGAACGGCCTCGCCGAGTACGTCCTCGACCGCGGCATCGAGATCCTGTTCGGGGTGGCGAGCTTCCACGGCACCGATCCCGAGCCCCTCGCCGAGGCGCTCTCCTTTCTTCACCACCACCACCTCGCGCCCCCCGACCTCCGGGTGCGGGCGCGCCCCGAGCACTACGTCGCGATGGACCGCCTCGCCCCCGAGGCGATCGACGCCGCCCGCGCCCTCCGGGCGATCCCGCCGCTGATCAAGGCCTACCTTCGCCTCGGCGGCTTCGTCGGCGAGGGGGCGTTCGTCGACCGCGACTTCCACACCATCGACGTCTGCGTGGTGATGGACACAGCCCGGATGACCGAGCGCTACGCCGGGTTCTACAAGCGGGGCCGGACCCCGTGAGGGCGGGGTGGAGCGGCGCCGAGCCGCCGTCGCTGCCCCCCCTCACCGCCCGCGAGCGCCGCCGCCTCGTGCTCCGCGCCGGCTGGGCCGCCGTCGTCCTCGCGGTGCTCTTCGCCGTCTTCCTGCCGCTCCGCGGCATCGACCTGCTTCTCGGGCGCCTGCGCGGCCGCCCGGTCACGGCGCTCGGCCCGGGCATGGTCCGGCTCTGGGCCGCGCAGGCGCTGCCGACCCTCGGCCTCCGCTGCGTCGTCGAGGGCGTGCCGATGCGGACCGGCGGGGCGTTCGTCGCCAACCATGCGAGCTGGATCGACATCGTCGCCCTCCAGCGCGCGGCGGCGCCCTATCTCGTCTCCAAGGCCGAGGTCCGCGGCTGGCCCGGAATCGGCTTCATCGGCCGCGCCATCGGGACGATGTTCATCGACCGCCGCCCGGCCGAGGCCCGCCGCCAGGAGGCCGCGCTGCACGCCCGCCTCGCCCGCGGCGACCGCATGGCGATCTTCCCCGAGGGGACGAGTTCCGACGGGCAGCGCATCCTGCCGTTCAAGTCGTCGCTCTTCGGGGTCTTTCTCGCCCCGGGGCTCCCCGCCGACACCGCGGTCCAGCCGGTGACGATCGTCTACCGCCCGCGGGCCGACCTGCCGGCGAGCTTCTACGGCTGGTGGGGCGAGATGGACTTCGCGAGCCACATCCGCGACGTCCTCGCCCGCTCGACCGGCGGGACGGTGACGTTGACGTTCCATGCTCCGCTGGCGCTCGCCGACCATCCCGACCGCAAGGCCCTCGCCCGTGCCGCGGAGGCCGCGGTCCGCTCCGCGTTTCCGGGGGCGGGAAAGGATCTGGCAAGGGTTACGGGAAGTTAATTTACGATCGGGCAAGGTCGGTGAACGAAGTCCTGCCGGCGAAGGTGGCCGTCGACGGGGGCTCCGGGCGCCCGGCGGGGCTCGTACATAGCACGTACATCCTGCGTACATGCCATGCACCAGACTTTGGTCCGAAGGCGCCCCCCGGGGCGGGCGGTTGCCGGCGGCGGTCGGACCTCAGGCCATGCGCTCGACGAACGCGCGGAGCGCGGCGGCGGGGTCGTCCGCCGTCCAGATCTCCGGTCCGATGGCGATGAAGTCGGCGATCGGCGCGAGGGTGCCGACGAGCCCGGGGGTCAGCGCGCCCTCGGCGACGCAGGGCACCTCGATCATCTGCGACCACCAGGCGAAGAGCTCTGTCTCCGCGACGCTGCCATCGCCGAGCTCGCTCGACCCCACCGGCCCGAAGGCGACGTAGTCGGCACCGATCTCGGCGGCCGTCATCCCCTCGTGCCGCGACGCCCGCGCGTAGGCCCCGACGATGGCGTCGGGCGCCAGCGCCTTGCGCACCGCGCGGATCTGGCGGGCTCCGTCGGAGAGGTGCACGCCGTCGATGCCGAGCCGCGCCACCAGCCGGAAGTGGTCGGCGACGACGAGCGGCACGTCGCGGGCGTGGCAGACCGGCCGGAGCGCATCGCAGGCCCGCGCCACCTCGTCCTCCGACCCCGCTGCGAGCGCGAGGCGCACGCAGGCGACGTCGAAGCCGTCGAGCAGCGCCGCAAGGCGGTCGGGCAGCTCGACGTCGAAGAGCGGCGGCGCGATCAGGTAGAGCCCGGGGCTCTCGTCGGCGGACACTGCGGCGGAACCCTCAGCGCTTGAGGATCGCGCGCCCGGCGTAGACCGCGTCGGCGCCGAGCTGCCCCTCGATGCGGATCAGCTGGTTGTACTTGGCGAGGCGGTCGGAGCGCGACAGCGAGCCGGTCTTGATCTGGCCGCAGTTGGTGGCGACGGCGAGGTCGGCGATGGTCGCGTCCTCGGTCTCGCCCGAGCGGTGCGACATCACCGCGGTGTAGCCGGCGCGCTGGGCCATGTCGACGGCGGCCAGCGTCTCGGTCAGCGAGCCGATCTGGTTGACCTTGACGAGGATCGAGTTGGCGATGCCCTTGTCGATCCCCTCCCTGAGGCGGACGGTGTTGGTGACGAAGAGGTCGTCGCCGACGAGCTGGCACTTCGCGCCGATCCGCTCGGTCAGCAGCTTCCAGCCGTCCCAGTCGTCCTCGGACATGCCGTCCTCGATCGAGACGATCGGGTAGGCGTCGACGAGGCCGGCGAGATAGTCGGCGTTCTCCTCGGGGGAGAGCTTCCTGCCCTCGCCGGCGAGGTCGTAGACCCCGCCCGCGAAGTACTCGGTCGAGGCGCAGTCGAGGGCGAGGCAGACCTCGGCGCCGGGCTTGTAGCCCGCGGTCTCGATCGCCTTCATCACGAAGTCGAGGGCCTCGGTGGTCGAGCCGAGGCTCGGGGCGAAGCCGCCCTCGTCGCCGACGTTGGTGTTGTGGCCGGCCTTCGACAGCGCCTTCTTCAGGGCGTGGAAGATCTCCGAGCCGACCCGCACCGCGTCGGAGAAGCTCTCCGCCCCGACCGGCATGATCATGAATTCCTGGATGTCGATCGGGTTGTCGGCGTGGGCGCCGCCGTTGATGATGTTCATCATCGGCACCGGGAGGGTGCGGGCCGAGACCCCGCCGACGTAGCGGTAGAGCGGGGTGCCGAGGCTCTGGGCGGCGGCCTTGGCGGCGGCGAGGCTGGCGCCGAGGATGGCGTTGGCGCCGAGGCGGCCCTTGTTGGCGGTGCCGTCGAGGGCGATCAGCAGGTGGTCGAGCTTCACCTGGTCGGTGGCGGCGAGGCCGGTCAGGGCGTCGCAGATCGGGCCGTTGACCGCCTCGACGGCGCGGCGCACGCCCTTGCCGCCGTAGCGGCCGGCGTCGCCGTCGCGGAGCTCCACCGCCTCGTGGGCGCCGGTCGAGGCCCCGGAGGGAACCGCCGCCCGGCCCATCGCGCCGTCCTCGAGCAGGACGTCGACCTCGACCGTCGGGTTGCCCCGGCTGTCGAGGATTTCGCGGCCGACGACG
>CAZEGY010000011.1:15355-21981 GCA_964511815.1 uncultured Rhodovulum sp. | reverse complement strand
CTCGATCACGTCGAGCGACAGGTCGAGGCGCTCGGCCTCCTCGGCGTCGATGTTGAAGCCGATCCCGGCCCGCGCCGCCGCCCGCGCGAGGTCGCGCGCCCGCGGCACGAGGACGTCCATCACCTCGTCGCGGTGGCTCCACTCGTAGCGGGGATGGAGCGCCGAGAGCTTGACCGAGATGCCGGGGCTGGTGGCGACGTCGCCGGTCGCGCGCCCGCCGATCGCCGCGATCGCCGCGGCGTAGGCGGCGGCGTAGCGCCGGGCGTCGGCGTCGGTGCGGGCGGCCTCGCCGAGCATGTCGTAGGAGTAGGTGTAGCCCTTGCCCTCGAGGGCGCGGGCGCGGTCCATCGCGGCCTTGATCGTCTCGCCGAGGACGAACTGGCGGCCCATGAGCTTCATGGCGTTGCCGACGGCGGTGCGCACCACCGGCTCGCCGACGCGGCGGATGAGGCCGCGGAGCGCCGCCGCCGGGCGGCCGGGGTCGTCGTCGAGGAGGCGGCCGGTGATGAGCAGGCCCCAGGTCGCGGCGTTGACGAGGGGCGAGGTCGAGTTGCCGAGGTGGGCGCCCCAGTTCGAGGGCTCGATCTTGTCGGCGATGAGCTCGTCGATCGTCTCGGCGTCGGGGACGCGGAGCAGCGCCTCGGCGAGGCACATGAGGCCGACGCCCTCGTCGGTCGAGAGGCCGTACTCGGCGAGGAAGGCCTCCATCATCGACGGCGACGCGCGCTCGCGCACCCGCTCGACGAGCTCGGCCGCCCGCGCGACGATCGCCGCCCGCACCCCGGGCCCGAGGCCGGTGGCGGCGGCGAGCGCGCGCACGAGCGGCGCCTCTTCGCCATAGGTGAGGGCTCGGATCGCGTCCCGGGACGCGAGCCTCTGGTCTCTCGGAGTCACGCCCGCGTCGTCCTGCATGACCGAAGATATCTCCCGCCCGCGCGCTCCGCGCAAGGGGTAGGCGGCCAGTCGCGGGTCAGTGGCCGCTCAGTCGCGGACCCAGTCGCTCTCGGGAATGCCCTGGAGGGCGAGCAGCGCGGTGAGATCGGAGTGCGCGATCCGGGCGTCGGCGACGGCCGCGAGCGCCGGCTTGGCGTGCCAGGCGACGCCGAGGCCGGCGGCGGAGACCATCGCGGCGTCGTTCGCGCCGTCGCCGACGGCGAGGACGGCGTCGGAGCCGATGCCGAGGGCCTTCGTGCCCTCCTCGAGGGCGGCGAGCTTGGCCTCGCGCCCGAGGATCGGGTGCGCGACCTCGCCGGTCAGGCGCCCGTCGGCGACGCGGAGGACGTTGGCTGCGTTGCGGGCGAAGCCGGCGGCGGCGGCGACGCGCTCGGAGAAGAAGGTGAAGCCGCCGGAGACGAGCGCGGTGTCGGCGCCGAGGGCGGCCATGGTGCGGACGAGGGTGCGGGCGCCGGGGTTCAGGCGCACGCGCTCGTCGTAGCAGCGCTGGAGAACGGCTTCGGGCAGGCCCTTCAGCAGCGCGACCCGGGCGACGAGGGCGCCCTCGAAGTCGAGCTCGCCCCGCATGGCCCGCTCGGTGATGGCGGCGACCTGCGGCTTGACGCCGGCGAAGTCGGCGAGCTCGTCGATGCACTCGACGGCGATGATCGTCGAGTCCATGTCGGCGAGGAACAGGCGCTTGCGGCGGCCGGCGGCGGGGACGACGTTGGCGTCGAGGCCATCGACGGCGAAGCCGTCGGGCAGCGCCGTCACCGGGATCTCGAGGGCCGTCGCCGCCAGCCGCCGGGCCGGGCCGGCGGCGAAGGGCGCGACCGCCGCGGCCGCGGCGTCGGGGACGCCGGCGGCCGCGGTCAGGACGACGACGGCCGCCGCTTCCGCCTTCACGCCCGGCCCGCCTTCACGGTCAGCCCGCGGCCCGCTGCGCGAGGAGCCGCTGGTGCAGCATCTCGGCGACGAGGAAGGCGAGCTCGAGCGCCTGCGCGGCGTTGAGGCGCGGGTCGCAGGCGGTGTGGTAGCGGTCGGCGAGGTTCTCGTCGGTGACGGCGCGGACGCCGCCGGTGCACTCGGTGACGTCCTGGCCGGTCATCTCGAAGTGGACGCCGCCCGGGATCGTGCCCTCGGCGGCGTGGACGGCGAAGAACTCGCGGACCTCGCGGAGCACGCGGTCGAAGGGCCGGGTCTTGTAGCCGGTCGCCGACTTGATGGTGTTGCCGTGCATCGGGTCGCAGGACCAGACGACGCTGCGCCCCTCGCGCTCGACGGCGCGGATCAGCCGCGGCAGGTGCTCGCCGACCGCGCCGGCGCCGAAGCGGGCGATGAGGGTGAGCCGCCCGGGGTCGTTCTTCGGATTGAGCCGGTCGATGAGCTTCAGGAGGTCGCTGTCGCCGATCGACGGGCCGCACTTGAGCCCGATCGGGTTCTGGACGCCGCGGGCGAACTCGACGTGGGCGCCGTCGGGCTGGCGGGTGCGGTCGCCGATCCAGATCATGTGCCCCGAGCCCGCGACCGGCACGCCGGTCGTCGAGTCGATGCGGGCGAGCGCCTCCTCGTACTCGAGGAGCAGCGCCTCGTGCGAGGTGTAGAAGTCGACCCGGTGCAGGGTGTCGGCGTTGCGCGGGTTGACCCCGGCGGCGCCGACGAACTCGAGCGCCTCGGAGATCGAGTTGGCGAGCTTGTGGTACTGCTCGTAGCCCGGCTGGCCGGCGGTGAAGTCGAGCGTCCACGAGTGGATGCGGGTGATGTCGGCGTAGCCGCCCTGGGAGAAGGCGCGCAGCAGGTTCAGCGTCGCCGCCGACTGGAGGTAGGCCTGGAGCATCCGCTCGGGGTCGGGAACGCGCGCCGCGTCGGTGCCCTCGTAGCCGTTGACGATGTCGCCGCGGTAGGAGGGCAGGTCGCGGCCGTCGACGCTCTCGAAGGGCGCCGAACGGGGCTTGGCGAACTGGCCGGCCATGCGGCCGACCTTCACCACCGGCACCTTGGCGCCGAAGGTGAGGACGACGGCCATCTGCAGCATGACCTTGAAGGTGTCGCGGATGTTGTCGGCGGAGAACTCGGCGAAGCTCTCGGCGCAGTCGCCGCCCTGGAGGAGGAAGGCCCGCCCCGCCGCGACCTCGGCGAGCTCGGCCTTGAGCTTGCGGGTCTCGCCGGCGAAGACGAGCGGGGGATAGGAGGCGAGCTTCTTCTCGACCGCGGTCAGGGCCGCGGCGTCGGGATAGTCGGGCATCTGGACCCGCGGGCGCGATCTCCAGGCTGACTTGCTCCACTCGGCGCACATGGCTTATCTCTCCCCAAGCGTCCTGGTGCCGGGCTCATTAGTCCGAATCGCATCGCTTGGCCATACCCGCGCGCCCGCGGGTTTCGGCTTGACCTGGAGGTGGGCCAATCCCCTAGATCGATCGATGAAACCCGCGCCCCGAGCCACGCTGCCCGAAGCCGATGCGCGCCTCCCCGACGGACCGGGCGAGCGTCCCGAACGCTTCGTCTTCCTGCTGCTCGAGAACTTCACCCTGATCGCCTTCGCCGGTGCCGTGGAGCCGCTGCGCATCGCCAACCGCGCGGCGTGGCGGACGCTCTACGAGTGGCAGGTGGCGAGCGACGGCGGCGGGCCGGTCACCGCCTCGAACGGCGTCGTCGTGCAGGCCGACATCGGCCTCGACGCCCTGCCGCGGGACGCGATCGTCATCGTCGTCGGCGGCGTCAGGGTCCGGCAGGCGATCTCGAAGCCGGTGCTGACCTGGCTCCGCCGCGAGGCCCGCCGCGGGCAGCCGATGGGCGCGGTCTGCACCGGCGCGCAGGTGCTGGCGCAGGCGGGGCTCCTCGACGGCCGGCGCTGCACGATCCACTGGGAGAACCGCGACGGCTTCGAGGAGGACTTCCCCGAGATCGAGCTCTCGCCCGCGGTCTACGTCATCGACCGCGACCGCTACACCGCCGCCGGGGGCGCGGCCTCGACCGACCTGATGCTGAAGCTGATCGCGCGGCGGCACGGGGCCGGGCTCGCGAACCTCGTCGCCGACCAGCTGATCCACACCTCGATCCGCTCCGACCGCGACGAGCAGCGCCTGTCGATCCCGGCGCGGATCGGGGTGCGCCATCCCAAGCTCGCCGGGGTGATCCAGCGCATGGAGGCCCACATCGAGGAGCCGATCTCGCCCGTCGTCCTCGCCCAGGACGCCGGCATGTCGACGCGGCAGCTCGAGCGGCTGTTCCGGCGCTACCTCAGCCGCAGCCCGAAGCGCTACTACATGGAGCTTCGCCTCGGGAAGGCGCGCAACCTGCTGATGCAGACCGACATGAGCGTCATCAACGTCGCGCTGGCCTGCGGCTTCACCTCGCCGTCGCACTTCTCGAAGTGCTACCGGGCGCTCTACAAGACGACGCCCTACCGCGAGCGCGGCTCGTCGGAGGCGACGGCCTGATGCGGGTGGGGCCGGAGACGCCCGCGGTGGTGAGCGGCGGGGCCTCGGGCCTCGGCGCGGCGACGGCGCGGGCGCTGGCGCGGCGCGGGGCGCCGGTCGCGGTGCTCGACCTCGACGCCGAGCGCGGGGCGCGGCTCGCGGGCGAGATCCACGGGATGTTCTGCGCGACCGACGTGACCGATCCCGCGGCGGTGGAGGCGGCGCTCGACCGGGCGGCGGCGGCGCACGGGACGGTGCGGATCGCGGTCGCCTGCGCCGGCATCGCGCCGGCGGGGCGGACGGTCGACCGCGAGGGACGGCCGCACGATCCGGGGATGTTCCTCCAGGTGCTGGCGGTGAACCTCGTCGGAACCTTCAATCTCGTGACCCGGGCGGCGGCGCGGATGGCGGCGGCGCCGGCGCTCACCGAGGACGGCGAGCGCGGGGTGGCGGTGATGACCGCCTCGGTCGCGGCCTTCGAGGGACAGATGGGGCAGATCGCCTATGCCGCCTCCAAGGGGGCGGTCGCGGCGATGACCCTGCCGATGGCGCGCGACCTCGCCAAGGCCGGGGTGCGCGCGGTCGCGATCGCGCCGGGGCTGTTCCTGACGCCGATGCTCGAGGGCCTGCCCGCCGAGGTCCAGGCGAGCCTCGGCGACCAGGTTCCGTTCCCGGCCCGGCTCGGGAAGCCGGACGAGTTCGGCGCCCTCGTCCTCCAGATCGCCGAGAACCCGATGCTGAACGGCAGCGTCATCCGCCTCGACGGCGCGATCCGCATGGGGCCGCGGTAGGAGGCGTCGCCTATGCCGCCACCGGCCGGATCGCGGCGAGCTCCTCGGCCATCTCGACCTCGAGCGTTCGCAGGTCATAGGTGCGCTGCATGTTGAGCCAGCTCTCCGCGCTGCCGCCGAGGAGCCGGGCGAGCCGCAGCGCCATCGCGGGCGTGACCGGCGCCTTCTCGGCCAGGATCGCGTAGAGCAGGGCGCGGGAGACGCCGAGACGCCGGGCGACCTCGACCCGCGACAGGTCGAGCGCCGGCAGGACCTCCTCGCGGAGGACTTCGCCGGGGTGGGTGGGGCGGAGCCCCGCGAGGTGCGGATTGTCCATCAGTGATAGTCCTCCAGATCGACGTCCACGGCGTCGCCGTCCTGCCAGCCGAAGGTGATGCGCCAGTTTCCGCTGGCGTCGACCGCATACCGACCCTTCCGCCGGCCCTTCAGGCCGTGAAACCGAAATCCCGGCACGTCCATGTCCTCCGGCGCGGTCGCGGCGTCGAGGAGGGCCAGGATGCGCCGGACCCGGTCCGGGTGAACCGCGAGCTCGACGGATCGCCCTTCCCCGCGAAGCGCCGGAGGCTCCTGCTGCGGAACGACCGGATCATGTCCAGTATCTCTGGACACCGATGGGGCCGAGTGTCAAGCGATACTGGACACGACTCCCGTTCACCGGGCGGCGGCGACGCGGGCGACGCCGCGGGCCTCGATGCGGGCGGTGAGCGCGGCGGCGAGGAGGGGGCCGCCCGAGGGCTGCGCGGCGCGGCGGGCGGCGGCGGCGAGGTCGCGGTCGCCGAGCATCTCGCCGACCGAGCCGACGAACTGGGCGCAGTAGGCGACGGTCTCGGCGTCGCCGGCGGGCAGCGCCTCGGCGAGGAGGGCACGGGCGCGGCGGAGGTCCTCCTCGAGCGCGGCGCGCACCGAGGCGCGGCCGTCGAGGGCGAGGTCGCGCCCGAGGCGGCCCCCGGGGTCGCCGTCATCGGGGCCGCGGCGGCTCGCGGCGTCGGGGAGGACCGAGAGCAGGCACTCCTGGAAGGCGCGCAGGCCCGGGATCGGCTTCTCGAGGCAGGCGGCGGCGCCGGCGGCGCGGGCGTCGGCCTGCCAGCTCCCGCGCTCGTGTCCGGAGAGGGCGACGATCGCGGCGATCGGGGTCGCCGCGGAGGCGAGGTGGCGGACGAGCCCGAGGCCGTCGCCGTCGGGGAGGCCGAGGTCGACCATGACGACGTGCGGGCGATAGATCGCGAGATGCCGGCTCGCGGCGTGCAGGCTGTCGGCGCGGCGGACGCGGGCGCCGCTCTCGGCGGCGAAGAGGCGGATCGCCTCCGAGGCGCTGCGGCTGTCCTCGACGAGGAGGATGGTGACGGCGAACAGGCACTGCCGGCGCAGGCCGGCGGGACGGAGCGTCGGCTCCGCTTCGGCGAGGGGATCACGCATGAGACCGGGAACTCCACTGTGACGACCCGATGAGAGGGCGGGAAGGCTAACGGGAGCTTAAGCGCCC
>CAZEGY010000011.1:0-15255 GCA_964511815.1 uncultured Rhodovulum sp. | reverse complement strand
ACCTCGGGCCGGTTCGGCTAGGGTTCGCGCGAACCACGCGAGGAGGCGAGGCATGGGCGACTGGTGGCGCGGGTCGGTGACCTACCAGATCTATCCGCGGTCCTTCCAGGACTCGAACGGCGACGGCATCGGCGACCTCAAGGGGATCACCGAGCGGCTCGGCTACGTCGCCGACCTCGGGGTGGACGCGGTGTGGCTGTCGCCGATCTTCGTCTCGCCGATGGCCGACATGGGCTACGACGTGTCGGACTACACCGACATCGATCCGATCTTCGGCTCGCTCGCCGACTTCGACGCGATGGTGGCGCGCGCCCACGAGCTCGGGCTCAAGGTCATCGTCGATCAGGTGCTGTCGCACTCGTCGGACCGGCACCCGTTCTTCCGGGAGAGCCGGTCGAGCCGCGACAACCCGAAGGCCGACTGGTACGTCTGGGCCGATCCGAAGCACGACGGCTCGCCGCCGAACAACTGGATCTCGATCTTCGGCGGGTCGGCGTGGACGTGGGACACCCGGCGCCGGCAGTATTACTTCCACAACTTCCTCGCCGAGCAGCCGGATTTCAACTTCCACAACCCGGACGTGCAGGAGTGGCTGCTCGGGACGATGCGCTTCTGGCTCGACCGCGGCGTCGACGGCTTCCGCCTCGACACCGTCAACTTCTACTTCCACGACAAGCTGTTGCGCGACGATCCCGCCGACTACCGCGTCAAGGGCGAGCCGGCGGCGAACCCCTACGACATGCAGTACCACCTGTTCTCGAAGAACCAGCCGGAGAACCTCGCCTTCCTCGAGCGGATGCGGGCGCTCCTCGACGGATACGAGGCGCGGGCGATGGTCGGCGAGGTCGGCGAAAGCCATCACGCGATCCGGATGATGGGCGAGTACACCAGCGGGCGGCGGCTGCAGAAGGCGTACTCGTTCGAGATGCTCGGCGCGCCGTTCAGCGCGGCGCATTTCCGCGGCCAGATCGAGGCGTTCTTCGAGGGGGCGCCGAAGGGCTGGCCGACGTGGGCGTTCTCCAACCACGACGTCCGCCGCCACGTCTCGCGCTGGGCGAAATACGGGATCGGCGAGGAGCCGCTGGCCAAGCTCGCCGCGGCGCTGCTCCTGTCGTTCGAGGGGTCGATCTGCATCTACCAGGGCGAGGAGCTCGGCCAGACCGAGACCGAGCTCGAGCTCTTCGAGCTGACCGACCCGCAGGGGATCAACTTCTGGCCCGAGCCGATCGGCCGCGACGGCTGTCGGACGCCGATGGTCTGGGACGCCGGCAACGCCTCGTCGGGGTTCTCGACCGGG
Source organism: uncultured Rhodovulum sp. (assembly GCA_964511815.1). Lineage (GTDB taxonomy): Bacteria > Pseudomonadota > Alphaproteobacteria > Rhodobacterales > Rhodobacteraceae > Amaricoccus. Next base: position 13,958 of record CAZEGY010000011.1, on the reverse strand, counting down.
CGGCCGTGGCTGCCGGTCAAGGAGGCGCAGGCGGCGCGCCATGTCGCCGGGCAGGCGGGCGACCCGGAGTCGGTGCTGGAGTTCTACCGGACGATGCTGAAGCTGCGGCGGGAGACCGGGGAGCTCAGGACCGGGCGGACGCGGTTCTTCGACGTCGCGGAGCCGGTGCTCGCCTTCACCCGGGGCGGGACGGTGCTCTGCGTGTTCAACCTCTCGCCGGAGAAGCACAGGGTGCGGCTGACGGGCGCCGGCGCCTTCGCGGTGGCGCAGGGGGCCGAGCACGGGCCGGACGGGGTGCTGACACTGCACCCGAACGGCTTCGCGGTGATGGAGGCGGACGAGGGGGTGGAGGTCAGCGACCTTCCCGCCAGTCCTGGCCGCTGAAGTAGATTCGGACCACGATCAGCCGTCCCGGCGGGAAGCGGGCGAGGATCGTCGCCTGCTTGCGATAGCCGAAGGATCGCCCGGTCGGATCATCGTCCACCGCGGTGCCGAGCTGGGCGCCGCCGTCGGCCAGCCGTTCGAGCCACGCGATCAGCTGGCCGGTGTTCGTTCGCGCGAAGGCCGGGCCGCGGACCTCGGTCAGGTACCGGCGCCGTCGCTGCAGGTCGCGCCGGGCGCGTTCGGTGAGTTCGAGCGTGCGCGGCGTCACTCGTCCGCGGTTTCGTCGAGGAACTGCCGGACTTCGTCGGCCGAATACAGTCGGGCGCCTGCGGCGAGCTCGCGGTCGGCTTCGGCAAGGTCGGCGCGCATCTCCTCGCGCGTCGGCATCCCCGGATCGCCGGCGAGGCTCGGGACGAGGCCCGGATCGAGGCCCGGATCGAGGAAGGCGCCGACCGCGGCCTGGACCAGCTCCTCGACCGACGCGGCGTCGCCGGCGGCGACGCCGGCTTCGAGCGCCTCGACCGTCTCGTCGCTCAGGCTGATGCGCAGTTCCTTCATCGTGCGGGCTCCATGACCGGCGGCGAGACTAGCACGCCGCCGTGCGGCCGTCACCGCATCGGCGTGCCCCTCTCGTCGAAGCGGTGGAGGTCCTCCTCGATCGGGCGGATGCCGATCTCGGCGCCCCACGGGATCGAGGTCTTGCCCTCCTGGCGGACGAGGACCGGCTCCTCGGAGCCGATGTCGACGAAGAGGTAGTTGTCCGAGCCGAGGTTCTCGGCGTGGACGACCTCGCCCTTCCACACCGGCGAGACGTTGTCGACGACGATGTGCTCGGAGCGGATGCCGATGGTGTGGGCGCCGAAGCCGCGGGCGATCTGGCCGTTGATGAAGTTCATCTTCGGGGAGCCGATGAAGCCGGCGACGAAGAGCGAGTTCGGGGTGTCGTAGAGCTCGGTCGGGGTGCCGACCTGCATGACGACGCCGTCGCGGAGCACGCAGATGCGGTCGGCCAGCGTCATCGCCTCGACCTGGTCGTGGGTGACGTAGACCATCGTCACGCTCTGCATGTCGTGGTGGAGCTTGGCGATCTCGAGCCGGGTCTGGACGCGGAGCGCGGCGTCGAGATTGGAGAGCGGCTCGTCGAAGAGAAAGACGCGGGGGTCGCGCACCACCGCCCGGCCGATGGCGACGCGCTGGCGCTGGCCGCCGGAGAGCTGCTTGGGCAGGCGGTCGAGCAGGTGGTCGATCTGCAGCATCCTCGCCGCCTTCTCGACGCGCACCTTGATGTCGTCGGCGCCGGCCTTCTGCAGCTTCATGCCGAAGGCCATGTTGTCGTAGACGTTCATGTGCGGGTAGAGCGCGTAGCTCTGGAAGACCATGGCGATGCCGCGCTTCGACGGCGCGAGGTCGTTCACCCGCTCGCCGTCGAAGAGCATGTCGCCCGAGGTGATGTCCTCGAGCCCGGCGATCAGGCGCAGGAGCGTCGACTTGCCGCAGCCCGAGGGGCCGACGAACACCATGAACTCGCCGTCGGCGATCTCGAGGTCGACCCCCTTGATGACGTCGACCGAGCCGTAGCTCTTGCGGATGTCCCTGAGTTCGAGCTTGGCCATGTTGGAACCTCCGGGTTCAGCCCTTGACCCCGCCGGCCGTCAGGCCCGCGACGATCTTGCGCTGGAAGATGAGGACGAGGACGATGAGCGGCACGGTGACGATCACCGAGGCCGCCATGATGATCCCCCACGGGGTCTCGTACTGGGTCGCGCCCGAGAGCAGCGCGATCGCCACCGGCACCGTCCGCGTGGTGTTGGACGAGGTGAAGGTCAGCGCGAAGAGGAACTCGTTCCAGGCGCCGATGAAGGCGAGAAGGCCGGTCGTCACCAGCGCCGGCCACATCAGCGGCATGAAGACCTTGGTGATGATCACCCACGGCGTCGCGCCATCGACGATCGCCGCCTCCTCGATCTCGATCGGCAGGTCGCGCATGAAGGTGGTCAGCACCCAGACGGTGAAGGGCAGGGTGAAGATCGTGTAGCTGAGGATCAGCGCCCAGGGCGTGTTGAAGACGCCGATGAAGCGGATGAGCTCGAAGAGGCCGGCGAGGACGGCGATCTGCGGGAACATCGAGACGGCGAGGATGGTCAGGAGCAGGAGCGTCCGGCCGCGGAAGCGCACGCGGGCGAGGGCGTAGGAGGCGGTGACCCCGAGCAGGAGGGCGAGGCCGACGGTGAGGGTCGCGACGAAGACCGAGTTGAGGATGTTCCGCGGAAACTCGCCCTGGTTCATCACGCTGACGTAGTTCGAGAAGTTGAACTCCGTCGGCCAGTAGTTGACCTCGAAGAGCGCGGTCCCGGACTTCAGGCTGGTGATGATCGCGTAGTAGAACGGAAAGACCGAGACGACGACGATCACGACGACGGCGAGGTAGAAGAGGGCGGACTTGACGAGCTTCATTGCTTCTGCCCTCCGAGGTCGACCCGGCCGAGCCAGATGTAGAGGATCACCGACAGCGCGATGATGAGGAAGAGCAGCGTCGACTGCGCCGAGCCGTAGGCGAACTTGTCGAAGTCGATGAGGTTCTCGCGGGAGATGACCGACATCGTCTTGGTCGCCTTGGAGTTGGGCGTCAGGACGTAGATGAGGTCGAAGATGCGGAGCGCGTCAAGCAGCCGGAAGATCACCGCGACCATCAGCGCCGGCTTCACTAGCGGCAGCGTCACCTTGAAGAACACCCTGACCGGGTTGATCCCGTCGATCTTCGCCGCCTCGTACATGTCGCGCGGGATCATCTGGAGCCCGGCGAGGCAGAGCAGCGCCATGAACGGGGTCGTCTTCCAGATGTCGACGATGAGGACCGCGTAGAAGGCGGTCTCGACGTTGGCCGTCCAGGCGATCTTCTGGGAGATGAGCCCGAGGCTCATCAGCATGTCGTTGATCATGCCGAACTGGTCGTTGAACATCCACGCCCACAGCTTGGCCGAGACGATCGTCGGGATCGCCCACGGGATCAGGATCGCGGCACGGACGATGGCGCGGCCCTTGAACTCGGCGTTGAGGACGAGCGCGACCAGGAGACCGAGCACCGTCTCGATCGACACCGAGATGATCGCGAAGCGGAAGGTGTTGTAGACCGCGTTCCACCACGCCGGATCGGCGAGGGTGCCGCGCCAGACCACTCTCCCCGAGGAGAGCGTGCGCCAGGTCAGGTAGTTGTCGAAGCCGACCCACTTGCCCGCGCCGAGGTTCGAGAGCGAGGTGTCGGTGAAGCTGAAGTAGATCGTGCGGAGCAGCGGCCACGCGGCGACGAGGATCAGCGCCGTCAGCATCGGCAGCAGGAACAGCCGCGCGGCGCGGACCCGTTCGGCCTGGAGCTCCGACCGTCGCGGTCGCGACGTGGCGGTGGCGGCGGGTCGCGGCGGCTTCCCGTTCATCGTCGTGGTGCTCAACTCGACCTCCGCGATCCGCTCGGGATGCCGGCGGGCGGGGGCCCGCCGGCGAGGCGTTCGCGCGGCGGGCGGGCGGCCCGCCGCGGAGGGCTTACCAGCCGCCGCCCTTCATCTCGTCGAGGTCGAGCTCGAGCAGCTCGAGGGCGTCGGGCGCGGGGGTGGAGCCGGCGAGAACCTCGTGGACCGCGGTCCAGAACTTGTTCGAGACCTCGTTGTAGGCGACCTTGGTCGGCGCCGAGGGCCGCGGCACGGCGTTGAGGAAGATCTCCTTCCAGCGCGGGATCAGCTGCTGGGTCTCGGCGATCTCGGCGTCGTCGTAGAGCGACTGCACCGTCGGCAGGTGGCTGAGCTTCAGCGCCGCGAGCTTCTGGACCTCGGTCGAGACCATGAAGAGCGCGAGGTCGGTCGCCACCTCCGGGTTCGGCGAATAGCTCGACACCGCGAGGTTCCAGCCGCCGAGCGTCGCCGCCGAGGCGTTGTCCCCGCCGCCCGAGGGCAGCGGCGCCACGTCGAAGAGATCCTTGATCGGGCTGTCGGCGCCGTTGCCGAGGGCGTAGGCGTAGGGCCAGTTGCGCATGAAGACGGCGTTGCCGGTCTGCCAGACGCCGCGGCTCTCCTCCTCGGTGTAGCTGAGGACGCCGCCGGGGGAAATCGTGTTCACCCAGCCCGCGGCGGTCTCGAGCGCCTTCACGGCGTTCTCGTTGTTCACCGAGATCGTGCCGTCGGCCTCGATGATCTGCCCGCCGCCGTTCGACTTGATCCACTCGAGGGCGTTGCAGGTGAGCCCCTCGTAGGCCGCGCCCTGCCAGACGTAGCCCCAGAGGTCGTTCTTGCCCTCGGCGCGCTCGGCGTCCTGGATCTGCTGCGCCGCGGCGGTCAGGTCCTCCCAGGTGGCCGGCACCTCGACGCCGTGCTTCTCGAGCAGGTCCTTGCGGTAGTAGAGCGCCGGGGCGTCGGTGAAGAAGGGCAGCGCCACGAGCTTGCCGTCGACGGTCTGGCTCTCGACGATCGAGGGGAAATGGTCCGCGGCGACGCCGGCGAAGGCTTCGGTCAGGTCGAGGAACTGCTGGGAGAGTTGCGGCGCCCAGATGACGTCGACGAGGTAGACGTCGATGTCGGCGTTGCCGGCCGCGAGCCAGAGCTTGTACTGGGCGAACTGGTCGGTGGTCGAGGACGGCATCGGCACGAAGGTGACGGTGTTGCCGGTCTGCTCCTCCCAGGGCTTCACCAGCTCCTTGTAGACCTCGATGTCGGCCCCGACCGCGCCCGAGACGAGGTTGACGTTGACGGCGAAGGCCGAGGACGCCGACAGCGACGCGAGCGCCGTGGCGATGACGAAGACCCCGCGCGCACCGCGAGGTTGCATGATGCCCATCCGTTCCTCCCCGAAGTCGGACTGTGTCGCTGGGGCGAACCTTAACAACATTTGCGTGCTCGTGTAACGGCAGAATCCCGCCCGGCTAGGACGGGAGCGGCGTTGCCCCGACCGGCGCGGCCGGTGCTCGCGCGCCGCCGAGCGCCCCGGCGACCCGCGCGAGCGCGCCGGGTCGGTAGCGCCGGTCGGCGTGCCAGCGGCGGATCGCCGCGTCGGCCACGTCGTCGATCCGGGCCGGCCCGTCGCGGTCGCGGGCGTCGAGGGCGAGGAGGCGCTGCCAGAGCCGGCGCGGCGCCCGTGCCGCGAGGGGCGCGCGCCAGTCGCGGCCGCGCTGCCACGCGGCGAGCGCCTCGGGGTCGAGGGCGAGCCCCGCGGCGGCGGCGCCCTCGGCGACCCAGGCGAGCGCGTCGTCGGAGAGCCCGGTCACGCTGCCGCCGCCGCCGACCGAGCCGTGATCGCCGGGAAACCAGCGCTGGGCGTAGGGGCGGCCCGTTGTCGCGGCGTTGAGGGCGTCGAGGTTGTCCCAGAGCGTCGGCGGAAAGGTCCGCCGGCGCTCGTCGATCGCGACCGCGTGGCGGGCGGCGGCGACGGTCGCCGCGAGCGCGGTGTCGTGGAAGGCGAGGCCGCGGTTCAGCCACGGCGCGATGGCGAGGTGCGCCGGCACCCCGAGCGCGCCGACGGTGTCCCAGACGCCGACGTAGGCGAGGTGCAGCGGCAGGCCCGGGGCGAGCCCGCGGCCGGCCCGCCACCCCGCCTCCCGCCGGCCGACGGTGACGTGGCCGGCGCAGCGCGCGCGGAAGGCGAGGGCGGCGGCGGTGTCGGGCCCCGCGCCGGGCACGCGGGCGCGGTAGAGGGCGAGCGCCGCGGCGATCTCGTCGGCGTGGCGGCGCTCGAGGATGCCGCAGGTGCGGATCAGGCCGGCGAGCGAGCGCGCCGTGAACGCGCCCCGCGAGTAGCCGAAGAGGTGGATCTCGTCGCCGGGGGCGTAGGCGAAGACGAGGAAGCGGTAGGCCTCGGCGAGGGTGGCGGCGAGGCCGCCGCCGACGAGGCCGCCGAGGGCGCGGTCGAGTGCCCGGGCGACGCCGCCGGTGCCGCGGCCGGTGCCGACGCCGTCGAGGTGGCAGACGACCTGCGCGACCCCGTCGGGACCGACCGCCGGCACCGCGCGGGCGAGCCGGGCGACGTTGGTCGGGCGCGGGGCGTCGAGGCGGTTCCAGGTGCCGTCGCAGGCGATGACGATACGCTTGAGGGGGCGTTGCATGGGCGGTCTCCGGGACCGCCCGGGACGCCGAGCCCCGTGCCGCGCGCCCTCCGCTCCCGTTCGGTCGAGGGGGAACTCGCAGGGAGGGGTCCGGCGCGCGGAAGGCGCGGACTCTAGGCCGGAAAGCTTACCCAATCGCCACCGCTCCGCGGCGGGCGCGGGCGGCCTACATCGGCAGGCGGTTGCGCTTGCGGGCGAAGGCGGCGAGGAGGGCCTCGATCGGGTCGCCGTCGCCGGCCTCGCAGGCGGCCTTGCGCAGCCGCCCGCTCATCGTGCGGCAACAGAGATCCCCGGCGAGGAGGCCTTCGCCGAGCTCGACGGCGAGGATCAGGTCGACGAGGCTCGGCGTCCCCGGCTCGTCGCCGTCGCGCAGGTGGTCGAGGAGCAGCCGCTCGAAGTCCTCGCAGGTGCGGACCGGCCAGCCGCGCGCCGCGGCGGCGCGGGGCAGGTCCTCGCGGGTCAGGCGGGCGAACGCGCGCCGCACCGACACCTCGAAATTCCGGTTGCCGCATACCATCCGAGGCTCCGTCCCTCCTTGCAGACCGGGTGAGATGTAGTGCGCCGGCCGGGGTTGGCCACTCGCCCGCGTCAGCCTCCGGCGAGCATCCAGAGGTTCTGGCAGCGCCCGCCCGAGCGGCAATAGGCGAGAACCGGCTTCGGCAGCCGGTCGAAGGCGGCGCGGAAGTCGGCGACGTTCTCCTCGACGATCTGCCCGGAGACGACCGGAACGTAGGCGAAGGCGAGGCCGAGGCGCTCCGCCTCGGCGCGCACCGCGGCCTCCGCCGGCTGGTCGGGACCTTCGCCGTCGGGGCGGTTGCACATGATCGAGCGGAAGCCGAGCGCCTCGATCCCGGCGACGTCCTCGGGCGCGATCTGCGGCGAGACGCTGTAGGCAGGGGTGATTTCGGTGATCGCCATGTTCTCTCCTGGCTCCGTCCGTCGGGACCGGCCGGGGGAATCGGCGGCGTCCGGCCCGACCCGTTGTCTGCCACCTCGCGGCCCGTCCCGTCCATCGCCGATCGACGCGGATCAGGCGGCCGCGTCCTTCGCTTCCTCGGCCGGGGTCGCGACGAGGCCGACGGTGCGGCCGTAGAAGCCCGCGGGCTCCCGGCGCTGGGAGACGTTGACGACGGCGCTCTCGGCGAGATCCCCGGCGAGGATCGAGAGGAGGAGCCGGCGGTTGGCGTCGTCGAGCGGGTCGAGGCCCTCGTCGCAGATCAGCCACTTCGGCCGGGCGAGGAGGAGCCGCACGTAGACGAGCCGCTCCTGTTCGCCGACCCCGAGGTCGCGGTCCCAGCGCACCGTCGCGTCGAGGTCGCGGGCGAGGCCCTCGAAGCCGCAGCGGCCGAGCGCCGCGCGGATCGCGGCGTCGTCGGGCACCGCCCCGCCGCCGGCGAGGGCGGCGCGGAGCGTGCCCGGGGGCAGGAAGGGCCGCTGGGTCAGGTAGGCGACGGTCCCGTCGGGCGGCACGGTGATCGCGCCCGAGCCGGCGCTCCAGAGCCCGGCCATCGCGAGGAAGAAGCTCGTCCGCCCCGACTCCGGCCCGCCGAGGAGAAGCACCCGCTCGCCGGCGGCGACCTCGAGGCGGGGGGTGTCGAGGGTCACGATGCCGTGGCGGGTCTCGACGCGGACCTCGTCGAGGACGAGGCGGTCCGCATCGCCGACGCTGCGGGCGATGAGCCCGGCGCCGGCCTCTACCTCGTCGAGGTCGAGGAGCGCCTGGCGGAAGTTCATCACCCGCAGCAGCGCCGCCCGCCAGTCGGTGATGTTGTAGGTGTTGTCGACGAACCAGCGCAGCGACGACTGCACCTGGTTGAACGCCCCGACGACCATCATCAGCTCGCCGAAGGTCAGCCGCCCGGCGAAGTAGCCGGGCGCCGCGACGACGATCGGGAAGACGAGCGCCACCCAGCCGTAGCCCGCCGTCACCCACGTCAGCCGCGCCCGGGCGAAGGCGATCCGGCGCAGGATCGCGACCAGCGCCGCGAGGCTCGCCTCGGTCCGCTTGCGCGCGACCTCCTCGCCGTTGTTGAGGACGATGCCCTCGGCGCGCTCGGCGCCCTGCACGACCGTCGCGCGGAACTCGGCCTCGTGGGCGTAGCGGTCGGCGCCGAGCCGGACGAGGGGGCGGCCGAAGCGCCAGGAGATGATCGAGCCGGTGCCGGCGTAGAGGAGGGCCGCCCACACCATGTAGCCCGGGATCACGATGTCGCGGCCGCCGATCGGAAGCACGACGCCGCGGGAGAGCATCCAGAGCACCCCGATGAAGCTCGCGAGCAGGATCGACGATTGCAGGAGGCCGATGCCGAGGTCGGTCGAGGTGTCGGTCAGGGTCTGGGTGTCGGCCTGGATGCGCTGGTCGGGATTGTCGCCGATGGTGCCCGCCCGCCCGATGCGCGCGGCGCGCTTGCGGGTCATCCAGTCGCCGATCAGGTCCTGCGTCGCGAGCTCGCGCAGCCGGACGCGGAAGAGCTGGTTGGCGCCGGTCTGGGCGACGTTGAGCACGAGCAGGATGCCGGCGATGACGAGGAAGACCCCGAGCTGGTGGAGGAAACCGTCGACGTCGCGCCGCTCGATCGCGTCGTAGAACGGCTGGTTCCAGGCGTTGAGCCGCACCTGCATCGCCGCGGTGAGGACGATGATCGCGACGAGGGCGAGGCTCAGGGCGTAGAGCCTGCCGCGGCCCGGGGTGCGGCTGACCGCGGCGGCGAGGACCCGGAACTGATGGAGCACGCGGGCGTCGTAGGGGGCGACCGGAGCCTTGTGCATGACCTCACCTGTCGTGGCACGGGGGGAGAGAGGCCGAGGCTATCCGCGGCGGCGCGGCGCGGGAACCTCCCGCGCGCCGCTACGCGGGGGTGCGCTCACGGGCGCGCGCTCACGGCTGTGCGCTCACGGGCGTGCCTGCCCGGCGGGCTCGTCGCGGGCGTTGGCCTCGGCCGCGGCGAGGGCGGGGGCGTAGCGGCTGCCGATCGCGAGGAGGCCGGCGGTCGAGTAGTGGAGGCCGTCGTCGTCGGCGCGTGCCGGCTCCCGGCTCGACGCGACCGCGGTCCACGGGATGCGCCCGGTCGCGGCGGCGACCGCGTCGCGGATCGCCGCATGGTCGGGCTCGGCGTCGACGAAGGCCGGCGGCAGCTCGCCGAAGACGATCGGGAGGTCCGGGTCGCCGAGGTCGGCGCGGATCGCCCGGACGAAGCGGTCGAGCGCCCGGCGGAAGGTCGTCGCCGGCATCCGGTTCGCTGCGTCGGTCTCGAAGCCCTGGAAGAGGAGCGCGCGCAGCCGCCAGTCCGGGTGGGCGGCGAGGACGCCCCTCGTCAGGTCGACGAGGTTGTCGTAGAGGTCGTCGCCGGGGTTCCAGCGGTGGTTCCAGAAGCTCGTGCCCCCGACGGCGCCGGGGACGAAGACGAGCGCGTCCCCCGGGCGTTCGGCGAGGAAGTCCGCGGCGAAGCGCTTGGCGATCAGGAACGGTCCGCCGTTGCCCTCGGGCGTCGCGATCTCGGCGCTCGGGGCGACGAGATCGCCCGACCGGGTGACGAAGCGCACCCGCTCGGGCCACGGCCCCGAGCCGTCGGCGTCGGCGCGGCTCACCATGTTGCTCTGGCCGGCGAGCGGGAAGACCCAGGTGGTCGGCATGGCTCAGGGCTCCACGGTGAAGGGCAGGACGCAGGGCGCGTCGCCGAAGCGCTCGATCGCGTCGAGGGCCTGTCCCTCGTGCTGGACGATGAACAGCCGGTCGGGGTTCTCCGCCGGCTCCCGGTCCGGCCAGACGCGGCGCCCCGCCTGCCAGTCGCGCCCGTACTTCGCGAGCATCGCCGGGGTGACGGTGAAGCGCACCGTCGCCGTCTCGCCCGGCGCGAGGCGCACCTGCCGGTGGCCGAGGCGGTCGAGGAGGCGCGGCACCCGCTCCTCGCAGACCATGTCCTGATAGTAGAGGTGCACGGTCTCGGTGCCGGCGCGGTCGCCGGTGTTCGTCACCCGGACGCTCGCCGTCAGCGCGGTGTCCTCCGCGACCGAGAGCCGGTGCGTGTCGAGGGTCCGGTCCGAGAGTGCGAAGGTCGTGTAGGAGTAGCCCTCGCCGAAGGCGTAGGCCGCCGGCCAGCGCGCCCCGAGGCCGAGGTAGTAGGCGCACCAGTGGTCGCGCTGCCGGCGCTTCGCCGAGCCCGCGACGACCGGCACCGCCGGGCGGTCGGTGCGCGCGGCGCGGGTGTCGAAGCCCGAGGTGATGCCGTCGGCGAAGGGGAGCCCGTGGGAGAGCCGCGCGCTCGGGTCGGCGATGCCGGCGAGGATGTCGGCGATCGCCGCGCCGGCGAAGCTGCCGGTGTGCGCGGTCCAGAAGAGCGCGTCGGCCGCCGCCTCGATCTCCGCCGGGATGTGGAGCGCACGGCCCGCGGTGACGAAGACGACGAGCGTCGCCCCGGGGTTGGCCCGGCGCACGGCGTCCACCAGCCGGCGCTGGACGAAGGGCACCCGCGGCTCGGCGAGCGTCGCCGACTCGCCGCTCCAGCCGTGGGGCTCGCCGAGGAAGACCGCGACGTGGGTCGCCTCGGCCGCGAGCGCCGCCGCCCCGGCGATCTCGTCGTCCGCCCCGTCGTAGTCGCAGCCGCGGGCATAGCTCGCGTCCGGCCAGTGGCGGCGGAGGCCGGCGAGCGGCGTCGTCACCCGCTCGGGGTGGCGGTTGCCGTGGCTCGAGTAGGCGCCGAGCCAGTCCTCCGGGTCCTGGTCGGCGAGCGGGCCGAGCACGCAGAGGCGCACGTCGCCGGTGGTCGGGATCGGCAGCACCGCGGGGTCGGGCGTGCTCGGCCGGAGGAGCACCACCGACGCCCGCGCCATCTCCCGCGCGGCCGGGGCCGGGCGGTCGAGGAGCTTGCGCTCGCGGTCGGGGTCGGTGCCGAGCATCGGGTGGTCGAGGACGCCGACGCGGTCCTTGAGGTCGAGGATCTCGGCCGCGCGGACGACGAGCTCCTCCTCGGGGATGCGCCCCTCGGCGACGAGCTCGGGCAGGTGGGTGAGAAAGAGGAGCGAGCAGAGGTCGATGTGGACCCCGCCCTCGCGGAAGGCGCGCAGCGCCGCCTCCTTCGGGCTCGCGGCGTAGCCGAAGCCGCCGTAGAGCTCGAAGACGCCGTCGTAGTCGGACTCGATGATCGCCCCCGGGCCGGCGCGTTCCCGGGTGAGGTCGCGGAGGAACGGGTCGGCGTGGGCGGGCACGCCGTTCAGCGCGACGAAGCTCATCATCACCCCGTGGGCGCCGGCCTCGAAGCCGCCGTCGTAGCGCGGCAGCACGGTCTCGAGGAACTCGGTGCGCGCGATCGGCAGCGCGGTGTAGTCCGGGCCGGCGGTGTACTGGTAGGGGCCCATGTGCTTCAGGATCACCGCGATCCGCCCGGTGGCGACCAGCGCCTCGGTGCTCGCCCGCGTCACCTCGCTCATGAAGACCGGGCAGGAGATCAGCCCGCCCTCCTGGGTCCGCCCCTGGTTCTGGGCGAAGGCGTAGTCGCAGGTCAGGCGGATCAGCGTCACCCCGGCGAGCCGCGCGTCGGCCGCCGCCTCGGCGTGGGCGGCGCGGACGAGGTCCATGTCGAAGCAGTAGAGCGGGAACGGCGCGATCTGGTAGAAGCCGCGCCGCCCGTCGTCCTTGACGAGGAGCGGGGGGTGGCCGTTCGCCACCGCGATCTCCTGGAGCTCCTTCAGCCGGTCGCCGACGAGGCCGGTGCCGCCGATGTCGCCGCGGGCCACCGCCTCGGCGATGTCCTCCCCGGCGAGCTGCAGGTAGCGGCCGGGGTCGATCGAGGTGAGCTGGCCGGCGAGTTGCCGGTGGGTCATCCGGGAGGCGAGCTCCCATGCCCGTTCGGACACATGGGACGGCCGAATGAAGCGCGGTTGTTGCAACATGGACACATTTTCCCCGCTGCGGCGCGCGATTTTGCCGCCACTTTCACGATTCCCTATCAATCGGTTTACCGATAGTTAACATCCATATCGGCAAGATTCCGCTCACCCGACAGAACCCCGAAGGGACGAGGTGGGAGCAGGAGCGATGGAGGCAGGAACGACGGGACCGCCGCGGCGCCGGAGCGAGGCGCCCGGAGTGGAGTGCGGCTGGTGAAGCGTTGTACGACGTTCTGGGGCCTCGTATCGGCCTACTGGTTCTCCGACCGCTGGCGCGAGGCGTGGGCGCTGACGAGCGTCGTCCTCGCGATCACCCTGCTCATCAGCAAGGCCGCGGTGTGGACGGCGACGGCGAGCGCCGACTTCATCGCCTCGCTCGCCGAGTTTCACCGCGCCGACACCGTCGACCCCGGGCGGGTCATCCTGCTCTCGGCGCTCGCCTATTTCGGCATCTCGGTCTCGCGCTCGGCCGGCCTCGCCTTCCGCCACCTGTGCTCGACGACGCTCCACCGCCGTGCCCGCCGCTGGCTGATCGCCCGCTTCGACGCCGAGATCCTCTCCGACCAGCGCATCGCCCTCGACCTGATGAGCGACCGCGGCACCGACGGCAAGGACTCGCGGCTCCCCGACTCGATCGACCAGCGCCTCGACGTCTGCACCGACCACCTCTACGGCGGCCTGATCGGCCTCGTCATGGGTTTCATCGGCGCCGTCGCCTCGGTGTGCTTCGTCTCGGCCGCCCTCATCTCCCGCAGCCAGCCGGTCGCGTTCCTCGACCGTGCCGGCGCCGTCGCGAACGAAGGGCTCGCGCGCCTCGTCGGGCCGGGGATCGCCGGGTGGATCGACCTCGTGCCCGGCGACTACGGCACCGCGCTCCTCGCGGCGGGCCTCGTCGCGCTCTACATCCCCCTCGCCACCCTCTTCGCCTGGCGGGTCGGCCGCATCGTCCAGCGCCGCACCATCGAGCGCCAGAAGAGCGACGGCGCCTGGCGCGGCGAGATCGCCTCGATGCTCAACCGCGTCGCCCTCGTCGCCGCCTCGCGCGGGCAGGCCGTCCAGCATCAGACCAACGTCCGCCTCTACGGCGGCATCGACCGCGCCTGGCGCCGCCAGAACGTCTGGGTGGCGACGATGCTGATGTTCACCGAGGTCTCGAACTTCCTCGCCCAGCGCCTGCTCGCCTACCTGCCGGCGCTGCCGGCGTTCATGGCCGGCAACATGAGCTTCCGCGGCTACGTCGCCGCCTCGGAGCTGACGACCGAGCTCATCCAGGGCGCCTCGTGGTTCACCAACGTGATGACCGAGATCGCGGTGCTGCGCGCCAACGCCTCGCGCCTGACCGCGCTCGCCGCGGCGATCGAGCGGGTGCGCGACCGCGACCGCTTCTACGCCGAGACCGGGCGCAGCGCCTTCCGGCGCCGCGAGATCGCGGCGGGGCCGATGCTCGCGGTCTCGGGCCTCGAGCTCTGCCACCGCGGCCACGATGCCCGGCCGTTCGTCCGGGTGCCGCGGATCGTCCTGCGCCGCGGCGACCGGCTGCACGTCAGCGGCCCGAGCGGCTGCGGCAAGAGCTCGCTCCTCAAGGCGGTCGCCGGGCTCTGGCCCT
>CAZEGY010000010.1:0-22482 GCA_964511815.1 uncultured Rhodovulum sp. | reverse complement strand
TGCTCCTCGGAGACCAGCGGGCCGACGCGGCTCGCGGGGTCGAGCGGGTCGCCGACCTTCCACGCGCCGAGCGCCGCCTTGAGGTGGCCGACGAGGGCGTCCTTGACGGCGCGGTGGACGATGAGCCGCGAGATCGCCGAGCAGTTCTCGCCCATGTTCCAGTAGGCGCCGGCGACGACGTGGCCGGCGACGGCCTCGAGATCCTCGGCGTCGTCCATGACGATGCAGGGATTCTTGCCGCCCATCTCCAGAACCACCTCCTTGATGTTGCTGTCGGCGGAGAAGTGCAGGAAGCGCCGGCCGGTCTCGGTCGAGCCGGTGAAGGAGACCGCGTCGATCCCGGGGTGCCGCCCGATCGGCTCGCCGACCTCCGGCCCGGTGCCGGTGACGACGTTGAGGACGCCCGCGGGGATGCCGGCGTCGAGGGCGAGCTCGGCGACGCGGAGCGCGGTCAGCGACGTCTCCTCGGCGGGCTTGACGACGAGGGTGCAGCCGGCGGCGAGCGCCGGGCCGATCTTCCAGGCGAGCATGAGCAGCGGGAAGTTCCACGGCAGCACGAGGCCGACGACGCCGACCGGCTCGCGGACGACGAGGGCGATGTGGTCGTCGGAGGCGGGCGACACCTGGTCGTAGATCTTGTCGATCGCCTCGGCGTGCCAGCGCAGGGTCTTGACCGTCTCGGGCAGGTCGACGGTGACGCAGTCGAAGATGGTCTTGCCGCTGTCGAGGCTCTCCATCACCGCGAGCTCGTCGAGATTGCCCTCGATCAGCGCCGCCAGCCGCAGCAACGCGGCCTTGCGCTCCGCCGGGTGGGTCTTCGACCAGCCGCCGAATGCCGCACGCGCGGCGGCCACCGCGGCGTCGACGTCCTCGGCGCCGCACGCCGGCAGCGCGGCGAGCGCCGTCCCCGTGGCCGGGTCGACGGTCTCGAAGGTCCGCCCCGAGCGCGCGGCGACCTTCTCGCCGCCGATCAGGCAGTGCGCGGGGAGCGCCAGGGCGTCGGCGATCTTCTTGTAGTCGGCGGTGGCGAGCAGGTCGGTCATGGGGCGCTCCCGTGCGAGGCGTGTGGGGTCAGATGATGCCCGCCGGCATGTCCATGCCTTCGGGCGCCGCATAGGCGGCCATGTTCCGGCGCGAGAGCTCGAGATGGGCGCGGACGAGGCGCGCGCCCTCCTCGGGATCGTGGCGGGCGATTGCGTCGATGATGGCGTCGTGCTGATCCGCCGCGACGTCGAGCTGCTCCTGCGCCGCCGGGTCGTTGCGGAAGAAGGTCCGGCCGATGCGGCCGTGGTCGATGAGCAGCCGGGTCAGGCTCGGCATCAGGTAGTCGTTGCGCGCGATCCGCCCGATCACGAGGTGGAACTCGTTGTTGGCGAAGATCCGCCCCTCGACGTCGGCGTCGATCGCCGCCTGGCGGAAGCGGCGCTGGACCGCCTTCAGCCGCTCGACGTCGGCCTCCGAGGCGGCCTCGGCCGCGAGTTTCGTCGTGGCGATGTAGATCATCGGGGCGACGAGGAAGAAGTCGCGGAGCGCGTTGTAGTTCATCGCGGTAACGCGCGCGGGGCGGTTCGCCTCGAGCTCGATGTAGCCCTCGCCGGCCATCTGTCGCATCAGCTCGCGCACGGGCGGGCGGGAGAGACCGAACTCGTCGCCGAGCTCGACCTCGTCGAGGACCGCCCCGGGCGCGAGCTGCATCGTCAGGATGCGCCGCCGCAGCGCCTCGCCGAGCGCCGCCTTCCGGTCGGGATTGCCGCCTGCCGCAGCCTCGATGGGTCGTTCGAGCGTCATCGGAGAATCTCCCTCGATTTCGAGTAGACAATAAGAATACAATTGGTAGGATGTCAACATCGGAATGCGGAGGAGATCGATTCGCTCCTCCGGGCCGCAGGCGGACCGCCTGAGACGAACGCCCTGAACCAGCGCCCGGCCCCGCGGCCGGACGGCCTGCCCACTTGTTCCAAAGGAGAGGAAGCTTGCGCATGAAATCGATCGTGAAGACGCTCGCCGCAGCTGCGATGCTCGGACTGAGCATGGTCCCCGGCCACGCCGAGGAAAAGACCATCAAGCTCGGCACCATGGCGTGGGAGGACATTCTCCCGATTTCCGGTGTCGCCAAGAAGGTGCTCGAGGACAAAGGCTACACCGTCGACGTCACCGAGTTCTCGGAGTGGGGCATCGCCTACGCGGCGCTGACCCGCGGCGACGTCCAGGTGATGGTGTCCGAGGTCGACTACGTCGCTCAAGACTACTGGAACAAGAACAAGAACCGCCTCGAGAAGGTCTCGGTCATGTCGCATGGCCTCTACCAGGCCTTCGCCGTGCCGAGCTACGTCGAGATCGACTCGATCGAGGAGCTCAACGACCACGCCGGCGAGATCGGCGGCCGGATCATCGGCATCGAGCCCGGCTCGGGCCTGATGCGCGAGGCGGCCGACGCGGTCGACGCCTACGGGCTCGACGACCTCCAGCTCGTCGAGGGCTCGACCGCCGGGATGACCGCGGCGCTCAAGTCCGCGGTCGACCGCAACGAGCCGATCGTCGTGACGCTCTGGGACCCGACGTGGATGTTCCAGAAGTTCGACATGAAGTTCCTCGCCGACCCGAAGGGCGTCTTCGCGCCGCCGCAGTCGTTCAACCTGATCGCCCAGAAGGGCTTCTCCGAGGAGAACCCCGAGGCCCGTGAGATCCTCGCCGGCGTCTTCCTCCCGGTCGACCAGATCCGCGCCATCAACACCGAGGTGAGCGACGGCAAGGCGATGGACGAGGCGATCGCCGACTGGATCGCGGCCAACGAGGGCCTGATCGCGCGCTGGGAAAACATCAAGAGCTACTGAACGACCCCGGGCGGGCCGCGGGGGGCACTTTCCCCGCGGCCCCGAGAAGGGCAGCACTGGAGGAAGTCATGACTACATCCGTCCCGGAAACCGAGGAGGTCCTCCTGGACTGCCGCTCGGTCTGGAAGATCTTCGGCAAGCAGGCGCCCGTCGCGATGAAGGCGGTGCAGGAGCGCGGTCTCGGCAAGACCGAGGTCCTGAAGGAATTCGGCTGCGTCGTCGGCGTCTCGGAGGCGACGATTCAGGTCCGCCGCGGCGAGATCTTCTGCATCATGGGCCTGTCGGGCAGCGGCAAGTCGACGCTGATCCGGATGCTGAACCGTCTCATCGATCCGACGAGCGGGGAGATCTTCGTCAAGGGGCGCGACCTGTCGAAGATGAACGCCGCCGAGCTGCGCGACATGCGGGCGAAGCACATCGCCATGGTCTTCCAGTCGGTCGCGCTGCTGCCGAACCGCACGGTGGTCGAGAACGCCGCCTTCGGCCTCGAGGTGCAGGGCATCGCCAGGGACGAGCGCAATCGCGCCGCCGAGGCCTCGCTGCGCAAGGTCGGCTTGGGCGACTGGATGGGCCGCTATCCGCGCGAGCTCTCGGGGGGCATGCAGCAGCGCGTCGGGCTGGCGCGGGCGCTGACCGCCGACCCCGAGATCATCCTGATGGACGAGCCGTTCTCGGCGCTCGACCCGCTGATCCGCCGCCAGCTCCAGGACGAGTTCCGCCAGCTGACCAAGGATCTCGGCAAGTCGGCGGTGTTCATCACCCACGACCTCGACGAGGCGATCCGCATCGGCGACCGCATCGCGATCATGAAGGACGGCGTCATCATCCAGGTCGGCACCGCCGAGGAGATCATCCTGAACCCGGCCGACGCCTACGTCGCCGAGTTCGTCGCCGGCATCTCGCGGCTGCACCTGATCAAGGCCCACTCGGTCATGCTGCCGGTCGCGGAGTTCCGCGCCGGGCATCCCGACGCGGACCTCGCGGCGCTGCCGACGACGACCCCCGAGGCCGACATCGACGACCTGATCGACCTCGCGCTCGCCCATCCCGGGCCGGGGATCGCGGTGCTGAACGGCGGCGGCGATCCGGTCGGGGTCGTCAGCTGGCGGAGCCTCCTCCACGGGATCAAGGGCTCGACGACCTCCGAGCCGGCGCGGGCGTGAGGGGATGGCCATGGACACCTCCGCCATCGCCGACACCTTCGACGTCCTCGTCGACGACGCGCTGATCTGGGTCAGCGACAACGCGGCGTTCCTCTTCGACGGGATCCGCGCGGTCTTCGAAGGCTTCTACGACGGCGTCCTCGCCGTCCTGCAACTCGCGCCGTGGTTCGTCGTCGCGCTGGCCTTCGGCCTTCTCGCCTGGCGCCTCGTCAGCCTCTCCTTCGGCGCCCTGACCGTGCTCGGGCTCGCCGCGTGCTGGCTGATGGGCCTCTGGCCCGAGACGATGTCGACCTTCGCCCTCGTCATCAGCGCCACCGCGCTCGCGCTCGCCGTCGCCATCCCGATCGGCGTCGTCGCCGGCTTCCTGCCGCGGCTCGACCGCTTCGTCGAGCCGATCCTCGACCTGATCCAGACGCTGCCGCCCTACATCTACCTCCTGCCCGCGATCGCGCTCCTCGGCTTCGGCCCGGCGACCGCGCTCGCCGCGACGCTGATCGTCGCGATGCCGCCGGCGATCCGCCTGACCTCGCTCGGCATCCGCCGGACGCCGGTGCACTTCGTCGAGCTCGGGCAGGCGACGGGAATGACGCCGAGCCAGATGTTCTGGAAGATCCGCCTGCCGTTCGCGCTGCCGAGCATCATGGCGGGGATCAACCAGAGCCTGATGATGGCCTTCGGCATGGTCGTCATCGCCGGCATCGTCGGCTCGGGGGGCCTCGGCGAGTCGATCT
The DNA here is from genome assembly GCA_964511815.1 of uncultured Rhodovulum sp. Lineage (GTDB taxonomy): Bacteria > Pseudomonadota > Alphaproteobacteria > Rhodobacterales > Rhodobacteraceae > Amaricoccus. The sequence goes on along the minus strand of CAZEGY010000010.1, from coordinate 17,754 downwards.
ACCAGGCGATCCGCACCCTCGACATCGGCAAGTCGATCGACGCGGCCATCGCCATCGTCATCCTGACGATCGTCATCGACCGCGTCACCCAGAACCTCATCCGGACCGGAAAGGAAACGACATGACCTTCTCCCCCGGCGCCTGGCTCGCCCCCGCCGTCGACTGGCTGAACACCAACTTCCACCCGCTGTTCGGCGGCATCGCCGCGGTCGTCGACGGCGTCGTCGGCGGGTTGCAGGCGGCGCTGCTCTTCCCGCCGGCGTTCGCGATCATCGCCATCGTCGCGGTGCTCGCGTGGCTGCTCCTCGGCTGGCGGCTGGCGGTGCTCGCCGTCGTCGCGCTCGGCTTCTGCTTCGTCATGGACCTCTGGAAGCAGTCGATGGAGACGATCGCGCTCGTCGTCGTCGCGGTGACGATCTCGGTCGTGATCGCCGTCCCCCTCGGCATCCTCGCCGCCCGCCGGCCGCGGCTCGAGGCCGCGCTCCGCCCGGTCCTCGACATCATGCAGACGGTGCCGCCGTGGGTCTACCTGATCCCCGCCGTCATCATCTTCAGTCTCGGCCAGGTTCCTGCCATCATCGCGACGATCGTCTACGGGGTTCCGCCGATGCTGCGCCTGACCACCCTCGCCTTCAAGCAGGTGCCGAAGGACCTGATGGAGCTCGGCCAGGCGATCGGCGCCGCGCCGCGGACGATCCTGACCAGGATCGAGGTGCCGGCGGCGATGCCGACCCTCGTCGTCGGGCTCAACCAGTGCATCCTGCTCTCGCTCGCGATGGTGGTCCTCGCCGGCCTCGTCGGCGCCGGCGGCCTCGGGGCGGAGGTGACCCGCGGCCTCACCCGCATGGAGATGGGCCTCGGCCTCCGCGCCGGCCTCGCCATCGTCGCGGTCGCCATCCTCCTCGACCGCCTGTCCCGCGCCGCGCTCCAGCGCGACCGCGCCACCGCCTGAGGTGTACCGATGACCGACCTTCCCCGCATCGGCATCGTCGGCGGCAACGGCTGGATCGGCGGCGCGCTCGCCCGCGCCCTCGTCGCCGCCGGCCTGCCGCCGGCGCGGCTGACGCTGTCCTGCCGAAGCGCCCCGCCCGACTGGCTGCCCGGCGCCGACTGGACCCACGACAACCAGGCCCTCGCCGACGCCTCGGACGTCGTCGTCCTCGCCGTCCGCCCGCAGGACTGGGGCGCGGTCGCCGTCGCCGCCCCGGACAGGCTCGTCGTCTCGGTGATGGCGGGCATCCCGCTCGCCGACATCGCCGCCGACACCGGCACCGACCGCGTCGTCCGCGCCCTGCCGAACGCCGCCGCCGTCGTCGGCCACTCCTATACCCCGTGGTGCGCGGGGCCCGCGGTCACGGCGGCCGACCGCGCGACCGTCCGCTCGGTCTTCGACGCCTGCGGCACCGGCGACGAGGTGCCGCGCGAGGCGGACATCGACTATCTGACCGGCCACTCCGGCACCGGCCCGGCCTATCCGGCGCTCCTCGCCGCCGCGCTGATCCGCGACGCCGTCGCCCACGGCGTTCCGCCCGAGGTCGCCCGCCGCGCCGCGGTCGGCATCCTGGTCGGCACCGGCCGCATCTTCGAGGCGACCGGCGAGGACCCGGCCGACACTGTCGCCGCCTTCGTCGACTATCGCGGCGTCACCGCCGCCGCGATCGAGGCGATGCAGGCCGGCGGCTTCGACGCCGTCGTCAGTGCCGGCCTCGCCGCGGCGCTGGAGAAGTCCGCCGCCCTCCGCCCGGCGAAGGCGGCGCCATGACCCGCGACGCCGCCCTCGGGCGCTTCGGCGAGGCCGTGCTCGCCGCCTACGGCGCGCGCGTCCCGGGTCCGGAGGCCGCCGCGTCGCTCGGCCGCATCGCCGGCGCGCTCGCGACCCCGGGCGCGCGCCGTCAACGCCCCGGCAGCCGGCTTCCGGTCTGCGGCCATCTCGCTGCCGCCCTCGCCGTCGACACGCCCGACCCGGGCCTTCGCGACCTGATCGAGGCGTTCCGGGCGATCGAGCCCGACCTCGAGTGGCAGCGCCGCGCAAGCTGGGACGAGAGCGCGAGCGCCAGCTTTCCCGACGGCCACGCCAACGCGATGATCTTCGGGCCGGCGGGGCTCGAGAACCGCGCCGACCTCTGGCTGGGGGTCTCGCTGCTGGCGCCGTCGGTGCGCTATCCCGACCACGCCCATGCGCCGGAGGAGACCTATCTCGTGCTCTCGGCGGGAGAGTTCCGCCACGGCGACAGCGACTGGTTCGCTCCCGGCATCGGCGGCAGCTTCTACAACCCGCCGCGGATCAGGCACGCGATGCGCTCCGGGCCGGCGCCGCTTTTCGCGTTCTGGGCGCTCTGGGCCGGCTGATCGCGAGGGTCGCGGCGTCACACGTCGTCGCGGATGCAGGCCTTGGCGTGGCCGGGGGCGATCTCGCGCAAGGGCGGGATGTCGCCGGCGCAGGCGGGGAGCGCCACCGGGCAGCGGGTGCGGAAGACGCAGCCCGAGGGCGGGTTCGACGGGCTCGGGATGTCGCCGGTCAGGAGCTTGCGTCGGCCGCGGCGGCCGGGGTCGGGCGAGGGCACCGCGGCGTGGAGGGCGCGGGTGTACGGGTGTGCGGGCGCGGCGTAGAGGCGGTCGCCCGGGCCGATCTCCATGATGCGGCCGAGGTAGAGGACGATCACGGTGTCGGCGATGTATTCGACGACCGCGAGGTCGTGGGCGATGAAGAGCATCGCCAGCCCGAGCCGGCGCTGGAGGTCGCGGAGGAGGTTGACGATCTGCGCCTGGATCGAGACGTCGAGGGCGGAGACCGGCTCGTCGGCGACGATCATCTCGGGCTCGAGCGCGAGGGCGCGGGCGATGCCGATGCGCTGGCGCTGGCCGCCGGAGAACTCGTGGGCGTAGCGGGCCATCGCGTCGACGGGCAGGTCGACGGCGGCGAGGGCGGCGCGGGCGCGGGCGGTGCGCTCGGCCGGGGTGCCGATCCGCTGGATGCCGAGGCCCTCGGTCAGGATCTCGCCGATCGTCATCCGCGGCGAGAGGCTGGCGAAGGGGTCCTGGAAGACGTACTGGACCCGGCGGTGGAGCCGCTTGGCGGCGCGGCCGCGGACGGCGGTGACGTCGGCGCCGTCGAAGCGCAGGGTGCCGGCGGTCGGGTCGATCAGGCGCGCGGCCATGCGGCCGATCGTGGTCTTGCCGCTCCCCGACTCGCCGACGAGGCCGACGACCTCGCCGCGGGCGACGGTGAAGGAGACGTCCTCGACGGCGCGCACCACCGGGCCGCGCGCGAAGGCGGTCGGGGCGAAGTGCTTGGTGAGGCCCGAGACCTCGAGGAGGGGGGTGTCGGTCATCGGCTCTGAGAGAGCTCCGCGAAAGGGCTCCGATGCGCCCGGAGACCGCACCGTCCCGCGCGCGGGACGGGGGTCAAGTCGTTGATATTGCATAATTGTCCGCGCCGCGTTAACCGGGCGTTCATACTCGTATAGCGAGTATAAGCCCGAGTGCGGGAGGTTTTGCGGGGGTCTCTCAAAGCTCGGTCCAGCGGATGCAGCGGCTCTGCCCCTCGCCGTCGGTCGGGACGAGCGGCGGGAAGGCGGCGCGGCAGGCGTCGATGGCGAGCGGGCAGCGCGGCGCGAACGCGCAGCCGGCGGGCAGGTCGGCGAGGGAAGGGACCATGCCCGGGATCGTCGGCAGGGCGATGTTGCCGGCGCGGAGCCGGCTCGCCTCGCCGAGGCGCGGGACCGAGCGCATCAGCCCCTGCGTGTAGGGGTGGCGGGGGCGGGCGAAGACCTCGGCGACCGGGCCGGCCTCGACGATCGAGCCGGCGTACATGACCGCGACGCGGTCGGCGATCTCGGCGACGACGCCGAGGTTGTGGGTGACGAAGAGCATCGCCATGCCGCGCTCGGCCTGAAGCCGTTCGAGGAGGTCGAGGATCTGGGCCTGGATCGTCACGTCGAGCGCGGTCGTCGGCTCGTCGGCGATGAGGAGCGCCGGGTCGCAGGCGAGCGCCATCGCGATCGTCGCGCGCTGGCGCATCCCCCCCGAGAGCTCGTGCGGGTACTGGCCGGCGCGGCGGTCGGGGTCGGGGATGCCGACGTCGGAGAGCAGGCGCACCGCCTCGGCCGCCGCCTCGCGGTGCGAGCGGCCGAGGTGGATGCGGATCGGCTCGGCGATCTGCTCGCCGATGGTGAAGACCGGGTTCAGGCTGGTCAGCGGCTCCTGGAAGACGAAGCCGACGTCGTTGCCGCGGATGTGGCGCAGCCGCTCGGGCGGCAGCGCCTGGAGCTCGACCGTCGCGCCGTCCTTGCGCCGGAGCCGCACCCGGCCGGCGGCGATGACGCCGGTCCGCCGCGGCAGCAGGCCGACGACGGAGAGGCTCGTCACCGACTTCCCCGACCCCGACTCGCCGACGAGCGCGACGGTCTCGCCGGCGCCGATCGAGAGGTCGACGTCGCGCACCGCGGTGATCTCGCGCCTGCCGACGCGGAAGACCGTGCTGAGGCCGGTGATGTCGAGGACGGGGGTGTCGAGGGGCATCGGCGTCAGGCGAGGAGGCCGGTGTCGCGGAGGATCGCCTCGACACCCGCCGTCTCCTCGGCGTTCAGCGCCCGCTGCGGCCGCGCCATCTCGTTGCCGGGGATCACCCCGAGCGCGCGCATCGCCGTCTTGAAGGCGCCGACGCCGGCCGAGCCGGCGCTGGTGCGGCCGAGGCTGACGCGGACGATCTCGAAGAGCCGGCAGAGCCGCTCCTGCTCGGCGCGCGCGGCGGCGTGGTCGCCGGCGCGGGCGAGATCCCAGAGCTTGACGTAGCCCTTGGGGTCGACGTTGGCGAGGCCGGGCACGACGCCGTGGGCGCCCATCGCGAGGACGCTGTCGACGACGATCTCCGAGCCCGTCATCACGAAGAAATCGGGCAGGCCCTTCGTGTCGGCGAGGACGTAGCGGAAGTTGCCGTCGTCGCCGCTCGAGTCCTTGAGGCCGGCGATGACGCCCTCGCGGGCGAGGGTGACGGTCGTTCCGCGCTCGAGCTTCGAGTGGACGCAGACCGGGATGTCGTAGGCGACGACCGGCACGTCGAGCGCCTCCTTCACGAAGCGGAAGTGATCGGCGATCTCGGGCTGGCTGGTGCGGGCGTAGAACGGCGCCGTGACGACGACGGCATCGACGCCGAGGGCCTGGGCGGTGCGGGCGTGGCCGATCACCCGCTCGGTGCCGGGGTCGATGACGCCGGCGAAGACCGGCACGCGGCCGGCGGTGCGCTTCATCGCCGCCTCGATGATGCGGGCGCGGGTCGCCTCGTCGTGGAAGACGACCTCGCTCGTCGAGCCGAGGACGAAGAGACCGTGGACGCCGCCGTCGATCAGGTGGTCGATCACCCGGTCGAAGGCGGGATAGTCGACCTCGCGGGTCTCGGTCAGGGGCGTCACGACCGGCGGGACGACGCCTTGGAAGAGCGGCATTTTCGACAGGCTCCTTCTGGTTCAGCCGAGGCCGGCACGCGGGTCGAACGCGTCGCGCAGCCCGTCTCCGACGAAGTTGATGGCAAGGACGGTGAGCACGAGCGCCGCGCCCGGGAACATCCACTGCCAGGGGTAGCTCTCGAGCACGAGCGTCGAGCGGGCGCTGTTCAGCATGTTGCCCCAGCTCGCCTCCGGCGGCTGCACGCCGAGGCCGAGGAACGAGAGCCCGGCCTCGAGCAGGATGCCGGCGGCGACCTGGAGGGTCGCGTAGACGACGAGGATGTCGATCGCGTTCGGCAGCGCGTGGCGGAAGAGGAGGTGCGGCAGCCCGGCGCCCATGCCGCGGGCGGCGACGACGAAGTCGCGCTCGCGGAGCTCGAGGAGGCGGGCGCGGACCATGCGGGCGAGGACCGGCCACGAGAGCAGCGAGATGACGAGGATCGTCGGCCAGATGCCGGTGCCGGCGATCGAGGCGAGGACGAGGAGGAAGATGACCGGCGGCAGCGTCATCGCGAGGTCGACGGCGCGCATGGCGATGCCGTCGACGAGGCGGCCGGAGAAGCCCGCGACCGCGCCGACCGCGAAGCCGATGACGAGCGAGATCGCCGTCGAGACCACCGCGACGAGGAGCGAGATCCGCCCGCCCTGCATCAGCCGCGCCATCACGTCGCGCCCGACGCCGTCGGTCCCGAGCCAGTGCTGCGCCGACGGGCCCTCGTTCATCGCGAGGAGGTCGATGTCGTTCGGCGCGAACCGCCACCACAGCGGATAGGTGAGGGTGGCGAGCACCATGAGGACGAGGACCGCGAGCCCGGCCGTCGCCGCACCGTTCGAGAGGAAGCGCCCGATGGCGCGACGGAGCGGCCCCTTGGGCCGGCTGGCGAGGGCGGCGGTGGCGGCCATCAGCCCACCTTGATCCGCGGGTCGACGGCGGCATAGGCGATGTCGGTCAGGAGGTTCGCGATGATGACGCAGGCGCCGGCGAGGAGCGTCGCGCACATGATGACCGGGTAGTCGCGCCGGGTGACGGCGTTGATCATCAGGAGGCCCATGCCGGGCCAGTTGAAGACGCTCTCGATGAAGATCGCGCCGCCGATGGCGATGCCGACGGTCGAGCCGATGAGGGTGATGACCGGCAGGAGGGCGTTGCGGACGGCGTGCTTGACGATCACCCAGAACTCGCGGACGCCCTTGGCGCGGGCGGTGCGCACGTAGTCCTGCGACAGCACCTCGAGCAGCGACGAGCGCATGTAGCGCATGATCGTCGCGCCGTGGGCGATCGAGAGCAGGAAGGCGGGGAGCGCGAGGTGGGCGAGGAGGTCGCCGATCGAGAAGGGCCGGCCCGGCGTCAGCATCCCGCCGGCCGGCGCCCAGCGCACCATGACCGAGAAGACGTAGAGGCCGAGGAGGGCGGTCAGGAACGCCGGGCTCGACACGCCGACGAAGGAGAGCGCCGAGAGGATGACGTCGATCGGGCGGTTGCGGTAGACGGCGCTGACGATGCCGCCGGTGATGCCGACGACGACCGCGATGGCGATGCCGGTGCCCATGAGCAGCAGCGTCGGGCCGATGCGGCTGAGGACGAGCGGCAGCACCGGATCGCCGCGCTGGATCGAGTAGCCGAAGTCGCCCGACGCCGCGGCGCGGAGCCAGGCGAGGTACTGGACGGGCAGGGGACGGTCGAGGCCGAGGCGGGCGCGCAGCGCGTCGAGATCCGACGCCGACATCGGCGCCGACGGATTGACGTAGGCGTCGATGGGATCGCCCGGCGCGAGCCGCAGCAGGCAGAAGATGAGCACCGTCAGCGCGAGCAGCATCAGCATGCCGATCGCCGTCCGGCGCGCGATGTAGCGCCCCATGTCTCTCGATCTTCCCAAAGGCTGGCCCGGGCCGCCGCGTCCGCGCGCGGCCCGGGCGTGGCTGTCAGGTCAGGACTTCACGTCCCAGAGCTCGGGGTGCATGGCGAAGGGTCCGCCCCCCGGCGCCGGCGTCCAGACGAAGTCGACGAGGTCGGACGACGCGACGCCGTAGCGGCTCGCGACCCACATCGAGCCCCACGGCACCAGCTCGTTCGTCACCCGGCAGGCGTCCTGCCACCTGGCGTTGGCGGCCTCGGGATCGTTCTCGGCCATCGCCGTCTCGATCGCCGAGGTGAGCTCGGGGAAGTCGATCCGCATGATGTTGTTGCCGGCCGGCGGGATCTGCGCGGCGTTGAGGTTGACGTTGAGGGTGCCGGGGAACGGCCCGTTCTGCGCGCCGGCGTAGACCATCGGGAACTGGTCGTGGTTCTCGCCGCGGACGATGCCGTTGTAGGTCGGCACGTCCATCGCCTGCGGCGCGACGTTGACCCCGACCTGGGCGAGCATCGCCTGGATCGCGGCCATGACGTTCGCGACCTGCGGGCTGTCGTAGTAGGTGATCCACGGGATCGGGGCGGAATGGCTCCAGCCGGCCTCGTCGAGCAGCGCCTTGGCCTTCGCCGGGTCGTAGTCGAAGTGATCGAGCCCCTCGGGCACCACCTGCGCCGCGACCCAGCCGCAGTCGGCGCTCTTGGCGGCGCCGCCGAACAGGCTCTCGATGATCGTCGGCCGGTCGATGGCGTGCATCACCGCCTGGCGGACCTTCACGTCGTCCCAGAGCCCGGCCTTCATGTTGAAGCCGAGGTAGTTGACGACGAAGCTGTCGCCCTCGATCACCTGGAAGGCGTCGTCGCCGGCGAAGGTCTTGGCGTCGTCGGGCTCGACGAAGCTGAACGCGATCTCGCCGGCCTTGAGCGCCGCGACCGCCGCCGCCGGGTTGGCGAAGTAGCGGTTGATGAGGGTGTCGACCTTCGGGCGGCCGCCGCGGTAGTCGTCGAAGGCGGCGAGCTCGACGTACTGGTCGCTGACGTAGCGGGTGAACTTGAACGGCCCGGTGCCGACCGGCGTCGTCGACCACCAGTCGCTGGTGCCGAGCTCCTGCGCGTCCTTGTCGGCGAGGAGGTGGGCGGGGAGCATCATCACCTGGGTGATGATCGGCAGGAAGCCGGCGTTCGGCTCGGTGAGCTTGACGACCGCGGTGCGCTCGTCCGGGGTCTCGACGCTGTCGATGCCGCCGAGGCGGGCGGCGAAGAGGCTGCCGCTGTCGGCGTTGCGGGCGAAGTCGAAGGTGAACTTCACGTCGGCCGAGGTGAAGGGCGTACCGTCGTGCCAGGTCGCCTCGACGAGCGTGAAGGTGTAGGCGAGGCCGTCGTCGCTGACCTCGTAGGCGCTCGCGAGCACGCCCTCGAGCTGGCTGAGGTCGGCGGAGTTCGTCACCAGCGGCTCGTAGTAGGTGTTGAGCCAGGTGAAGCCCGCGGTGGCGGTGAACGGGTTGAAGTTGCCGGGGAAGCCGCCCGGGCCGACGTCGAAGCCGCCGGTGATCGTCTTGCCCGCCTGGGCCAGCACCGGGGCCGGCGTCAGGGCGGTCGCCCCGAGGAGCATGGCCGTCGCGATCGCGAGCTGGCCGAAGTGACGTCGCTTCATTCCAGGTCCTCCCCTGTCGGTTTCCCGTCCCCGCTCGGGGCGGGGCGGTTCATTTCCAGCACCTTCTGGATGCCGCTGTAATGGGCGTCGAGCCGGCGGCGGGCGAGTGCCGCGTCCCGCGCGGCCACCGCCTCGACGATGTCGTGGTGGTCCCGCCAGGTGGCGAGCGGCGTCGGATTGCTCAGGTTGGCGAAGTCGGACGCCTTGTAGAAGGCCGTCCAGAACACGTCGATGAGCGCGCTCAGCGTGCGGTTGTCCTGGCAGCGGAAGAGCAGCTGGTGGAAGCGCTGGTCCTCCTCGGCGAAGCTGTCCCCGGCCTCGGCCTTGGCGTGCATCCGCGCCGTGACCTCGCGCAGCGCGGCGATGTCGTCGGCGCCGATCGCCGCCACGGTCTTGTCGATGAGGCCGGTCTCGAGGACGCGGCGGATCTCGCGCATCTCCTCGACGTCGCGCAGCGAGATCTGGAGGCCGTAGGCGAGGTTCTCGAGCAGCGGCTGGAACGAGAACTCCTTGACGAACACCCCGACTCCGCGGCGCGTCTCCAGCACCCCGAGGGATTCGAGCGACTTGATCGCCTCGCGGACCGAGTTGCGCCCGACCCCGAGCTGCTGGGCGAGGTCGCCCTCGGGGGGCAGCGGGTCGCCCGCTTCCAGGCGGTTCTCCTCGATGTAGTGCCTGAGGCTTTCGCGCACGCTGACGTGCAGCGGCGGCGGGCGCTTCAGCGGCGTCATCGGCTTCATGTCCGCCATGCGGGTCTCCGGCCTCTCGACATGTCGCGTAGCATACTTGTAGGATATCCCGCAAGTCGAAAGGAGAACCGATGCGGATAGCCCTGCTCGGCGTCGGCCACTGGCACGCGCCGATCCACCTCGACGCCATCCGCGCCGCCGGCGCGTCGGTCGCGCCGGTGTGGGACGCCGACGCCGGCGTCGCGGCGGCCTTCGCCGCCCACCACGGCGCCGAGGCGGCCGCGAGCCGCGCCGAGGCGATCCGCGGGGCCGATCTCGTCGTCGCGATGGGCCGCCCGGCGGAGGCCGAGGCCGTCGCGCTCGCCGCCCTCGCCGCCGCCCGGCCGGTCATCCTCGAAAAGCCGGCGGCGGTGGACGCCCCCGGTCTCGCCCGGCTGCAGGCCGCCGCGACGGGCCGCTTCGTCGCCGTGCCGCTGCCGAACCGCCTCGGGCCGGCGATGGCCGGATGCGCCCGGCTCGCCGCCGCCGGGCGGCTCGGCCGCATCGGCCATGCCCACTTCCGCCTGGTGAACGGCCCGCCCGAGCGCTACCGCAGCGACGGCGTCGGGTGGATGCTCGATCCCGCGCTTTCCGGCGGCGGGGCGCTCCGCAACCTCGGCATCCACGGCGTCGACTGCGCCGCGGCGCTCGCGACCGGGGCGCTCCGCGTGGTGTCGTCCCACGTCGGTACGCGGCTTCGCGGCGGCGCGGGGATCGAGGACCACGCCCTCGTCAGCTTCGAGGACGACGCCGGCGCGCTCTTCACCGTCGAGGCCGGCTACACCTACGCCGCGCTGCGCCCGGGCGGGGACTTCGAGTGGCGGATCGCGGCGGAGAACGCCACGCTCGTCGACCGCGGCGACACGGCGACGGTCGCCACCCTCGACGATGGCGCCGAGGGGCCGCTCGCGCCGCTCGCCGCGCGCCTCCGCTACCGGGCCTTCCTGACCGAGACGCTCGCCTGCCTCGCGAGCGGGCGTCCGCCGCCGGTCGGGCTCGACGACTACGCCCGCGCGATGGCGCTGATCGACCAGGCCTACGGGAGGGGCGCATGACCGTCGGGATCGGCATCATCGGCGCGGGGCACTTCGGCGCCGTCCACGCCGCGGCGATCGCCCGCCAGCCGGACGCGCGCCTCGTCGCCGTGTGCAGCGGCCGGCGGGAGCGGGCGGACGCCTTCGCCGCCACGCACGGCGGGCGGGCCTACCGCGACTGGCGGGCGCTCCTCGACGACCCCGCCGTCGCGGCGGTGGCGATCGCGACGCCCCACGACCGCCACGTCGAGATCGCGGTGGCGGCGCTCGCCTCCGGGCGCCACGTCCTCCTCGAGAAGCCGATGGCGCCGAGCGTCGCGCTCTGCCGCGAGATCGAGGCGGCGGCGGCCGCGGCGCCGGGCCTGCTGACGATCGGCCACGTCATGCACTACTTCCGCCCGATCCTCGCCGCCCGCGACGTCCTCGCCGAGGGCCGCCTCGGCCGGCCGCTCGCGGGGACGAGCGGTCTCGTCAAGCTGTGGATGGAGGCGAACCGCCGCCCCTGGCACCTCGCGTCCGCGACCGGCGGCGGGATGCTGACGACCGCGGGCATCCACGCCCTCGACCAGCTCGTCTGGCTGATGGACGGCCGCGTCGCGGCGGTCTCGGCGATGGCGGGGGCGCTCTTCCACGCCCAGGAGGCCGACGACACCGCCTTCCTCACCCTCCGCTTCGCCGATGGCCGACTCGGACAGGTGACGAGCCTCGGCTACCGCGACGGCGCGGTGACGAACGCCATGCAGCTCGTCTGCGAAGGCGGCGTCGTCGCGGTCGACCTGAACCGCGGGGTGCGGGTCGGGCAGGGGACGACGTGGACCGACGTGCCCGACTCGTGGGAGCCGGACGGCATGGCCGCGGCCGTCGCCCGCGAGTGGCGCGCGCTTCTCGACGCCATCGCCCGCGGCGGCGAAAGCCCGGTCCCGGCCGCCTACGGCCGCCACGTCGTCGCCATCGTCGAGGCCGCGCTCGCCGCGTCGGCGACGCGCGCCGAGGTCGTCGTGGCGGAATGACCGGGTCAGCCCCAGTCCGCCGCCGGCGCGGCCGGCGCGAGGCACCGGTAGACCGCCTCGTCGCGGAACGGATAGCGCGCCTCGGTCTCCGCGGTCAGGCGCGCGCCGAGCCCCGGCGTCTCGGGCAGGCGCACCGCCCCGTCGGCGAGCACGAGGTCGCCGAGGAGCGCGGCGCGCAGCGGGTAGGACGGCATCGGCCACTCGACGAGGGAGCCGCCCCCCGCGAGCGCGGCGTGGTAGTTCGCGAGCATCCCGACGCCCGCCCCCCAGCAGTGGACGTAGACGGCGGCGTGGACCGCCCGCGCCGCCGCGAAGACCGCCAGCACCGGACCGACGCCGCCGATCACCGTCGCGTCGGGCTGGACGATGTCGTAGCAGCCGGCGGCGATGCGGCGGGCGAGCTCTCCCGGCGTCGTCACCGTCTCGCCGCCGGCGACCGGCACCCCGAGGCGCGGGCGCAGGCCGGGGAGGCGGTCGATGCGATCCGGCCCCTGGATCTCCTCGAGAAACGCCGGGAACGGCACGCCCGCCTGGCTGTGCGCCCAGAGGAAGCCGGCGATCGCGGCGGTCGTCGCCGACGGGCGCGCGAGGTTCTGGGTCATGTCGACGGCGATCGCGATGCCCTCCGCCGCCGCGGCGCGGGCGCACCAGAGCGCCTTCGCCGCCTGCGCCGGGCGGGCGCGGATCTTGAAGAGCCGCGCGCCCGTCGCCGCGACCGCAGCGATCTCCTCGGCCATGTGGGCCGGGTCGCGCGCGTCGCCGCCGCTCGCGTAGACCGGCAGCGCCCGCGCCGCGGTGCCGCCGAGCGCCCGCCAGAGCGGCAGGCCGAGCGCCTGCGCCCGCGCGTCCTGGAGCGCGATCTCGATCGCCGAGAGCACGTGCCGGGCCGCCCCCTCGGCGCTCCAGTAGCCGCTCGCCACCTCGAGGTCGCCGATGATCGCCGGCAGGTCGCCGAGGTCGCGGCCGACGACGAGCGGCGCCAGCAGCTCGGCGATGGCGACGAAGACCTTTGGCGCGAACACGGCGAGATAGCCCTCGCCGAGCCCGACGAGCCCGCTCTCGGTCGTCACCTCGACGAGCCCGGTCGTCCGCAGCCCCGAGGGCAGGTGGAGCGCGACCTCGAGGTTGCCCTCGGCCGGCCCGTAGGGCGCCGACAGCAGCACCGGGCGCAGCGCCGTCACCCGTCCGAGATTCTCGCCCATGCTCACGCTCCCTTTCCGGCATCCCTGCAAGGTCGTCACCGATGAATCAAGCGCCCGCCAATCAAGCGCCCGCCAATCAAGCGCCCGCCTGCAAGCTCGCCCGCCGCGACGCCGGCTGGGGCCGCCTCCGCGGCAACTGGGCGACGCTGCTCCTGCCGATCGACGCGGACGACGCGATCGACCTCGCGCGCCTCGCCGACACCCTCGACGCGATCACCGCCGCCGGCGTCGACGGGGTCTACTCGAACGGCACCGCCGGCGAGTGCCACAACCAGACCGAGGCCGAATTCGACACGGTCCAGGCGCTTCTCGCCGGGCGCTGCCGCGCCGCCGGCACGCCCTTCGTCATCGGCGCCTGCCAGCCCGACCCGCGGCTCGCGCTCGACCGGGTGCGCCGCGCCGCGGCGCTCGCCCCCGACGCCATCCAGGTGATCCTGCCCGACTGGGCGCCGGTGACCCCGCCCGAGGCGACCGACTTCCTCCACATGGCCGCCGACGCGGCCGGCGGCGTCCCCCTCGTCCTCTACAACCCGCCGCACGCCAAGCGCGCCTTCGCGCCCGCGACGCTCGCCGCCATCATGGCCCCGGTCCCCGCGGTCGTCGGGGTCAAGCTCGGCGACGGCGACGCCGCCTGGTACGCCGAGGCCCGCGCCGCGCTCGGTCCTTGGGCGGTCTACGTCCCCGGCCACCACCTCGCCACCGGCGCGACCGAGGGGGTGGCGGCGGGCAGCTTCTCGAACGTCGCCTGCCTGAGCCCTGGCGGCGCGCAACGCTGGACCGACCTGATCGTCGCCGATCCCGCCGCCGCCCTCGACATCGAGCGCCGCATCCGCGGCTTCCTCGACGCGCATGTCGCGCCCTTCGCCCGCGACGGCGGCTTCTCGAACGGCGCCCTCGACAAGCTCCTCGCGGCGATCGGCGGCTGGGCGCCGGTCGGCACCCGCCTCCGCCGTCCGTACCGCTCGATCGACCCGGGCGAGGCCGACCGTCTCCGGCCGATCGCGCGCCGGGAGATCCCCGAGATCATGGAGGCGGCACCATGACCCGCCGGCCCGACATCCTCGTCATCATGGCCGACCAGCTCCGCCGCGACGCCCTCGGCGCCTACGGCTGCGACTGGATCCCGACGCCGAACCTCGACCGGCTCGCGGCGGAGGGCGTGACCTTCGAGGCCGCCACCTGCGACAACCCGATCTGCACGCCGTCGCGGGCGAGCATCCTCACCGGCAAGACCGTCCCCGGCCACGGCGTCCGCCGCGTCCACGACGTCCTGCCCGACGACGAGGTGCTCTTCCCCGAGCGCCTGCGCCGCGAGGGCGGCTATCGCACAGCACTCGTCGGCAAGCTCCACGTCAGCGGCCGCGTCGCCGAGGAGCGCGTCCGCCATCCGAACGACGGCTTCGAGACCTACGACTGGTGCCTCGACCCGACCGTCGGCCTCGACAGCCGCTTCAACGCCTACGCCGCCTGGCTGCGGACCCGGGCGCCCGAGTTCCTCGCCGCGCTCCGCCGCGACGGCCGCGGCTTGCGCCACCACCCCGAGGCGCTGCACACCAGCGCCTGGGCGGCGGAGCGCACCATCGAGCTCCTCGCCGCCGACGACGGGCGGCCGGTCTTCTGCCTGATGAGCCTCTTCGACCCGCACGACCCCTACGACGACCACCCGGCCGCGGCGCGTGCCCTGATCGACCCGGCGCGCATCCCGCCCCCGCTCCCCGGACGGGCGGGACCGGCGGCCGTCGCCACCGTCGCGCGCGAGCGCGCCGGCTCCTACCTCGGCCGCGTCGAAGACTTTTCCGAGGCCGACATCCGCGAGATCCGCCACGGCTACGCCGCCTCGGTCGCCTTCGCCGACCGCCAGATCGGCCGCGTCCTCGACGCCCTCGACGCGTCGGGGCGCGCCGCCGACACGCTCGTCGTCTTCCTGTCCGACCACGGCGACCAGCTCGGCGACCACGGGCTCCTCGTGAAGGGAGCGCCGCTCTACGAGCCGACCGTCGGCATCCCGCTCGTCGTTCGCTGGCCGGGGCACGTCGGCGCCGGCCAGCGGTGCCGCGCCCTCGTCCAGGGCCGCGACGTCGCCGCGACCTGCCTCGCCGCCGCCGGGCTCGACCCCGCCGCCTGTCCCGAGGCCGAGGATCTCGTCGCCGTCGCCCGGGCCGGGCGGACGCGCCGCCGCGCGGCGGTCTGCGCCTACCGCAACTCCGGGATCGCCGACGGCGGGGCGCCGTGGGACCCGCCGATGCTGACGACGATGGTCCGCGACGGCCGCCACAAGCTCGTCGTCTCGGCGTCGGGCGCCACCGTCGAGCGCGAGCTCTACGACCTCGACGCCGACCCCGGCGAGCAGGTCGACCGCGCCGGCGACCCCGGCCACGCCGCCGCCGAGAGTTTCCTGACCGCCGAGCTCGTCGCCTTCCTCCTCGCCGAGACCGCCGCCGCGCCCCCGCGCGCCGCGGCCGCGACGCCGGGCGCCGGCCAGCTCGTGCGGAACCGGCTGCGCCGAGCCGCCGGGGAGGGCGGATGACGGATGACGGCGCGACCGCCGCGCGGCGCCGCCCGACCCGGATTCGCGGCCGGCCGGCGGGCGGGCGCGGGACGGGGGTTCCTCTCGTGGCCCTTTGCCCGTATTCGAAGGGGATGAAAACCCGGCCGCTCGCGTTCTCGGTCCATCTCCTCACCGCCTCGGGCGCGGCGCTCGCGCTGATGGCGCTCGTCGCCGCCGGCGAGGGCGACTGGCGGCTGATGTTCGGCTGGCTCGGGCTCGCGCTGATCGTCGACGGCATCGACGGGCCGCTCGCCCGCCACGTCGACACCAAGCGCAACGCCGCCAACTGGGACGGGGTGATCCTCGACCTCGTCATCGACTACCTGACCTACGTGTTCATCCCGGCCTATGCGCTCGTCTACTCGGGGATCGTGCCGGCGCCGTGGGGGTCGATCTCGGCGCTGTTCATCGCGCTGACCGGGGCGATGTACTTCGCCGACGTGCGAATGAAGGCCGAGGACAACTGCTTCGTCGGCTTCCCCGCGGTGTGGCAGATGCCGCTCGTCGTCTTCCTGACCTTCGATCCGCCGCCGTGGGTGACGCTCGGGACGATCCTCGTCCTCGGCCTCGGGCAGTTCACGTGGTTCAAGTTCATCCATCCGGTGCGCACGGCGCGCTGGCGCAACGTCAACCTGCCGATCTGCCTCGCGTGGGTGGTCCTCGCCGGGTGGTCGGTGGCCGAGCACTTCGACCCGCCGCACCTCGTCAAGTTGCTCCTCGGGATCACCAGCTTCTGGCTCGTGGTCGTCGGGATGCTGATGCAGGTCTTCCCGGCCCGGCGGGCGCCGCGCGCCTAAGCAACGTCCAACCGGACGGAATCGTCCGGTGATCGAGATATTGCGCCAATTCCGGACTCTGGAGCGGGCGGCCCGGTGCAACCGGGACGGACTCCGTTCTAGCGCCGGCCGAGGCGTCCGGTGATGCGGGCGCGGATGTCCGGGTGCTCGTCGGCGATCGCCTCGCCGAGGCGGCGGAGCTCGCGGCGGAGGCCGTGGATCTGGTCGACGAGCGAGACGACCAGCGACGCCGCGTCCTCGTCGAGGTCGAAGTCCTCGACGAGCTCCTCGAGGAGCCGGACGCGGGCGAGGTCGGCCTCGGCGAAGGCGAGGCGGCCTTCGGCCTCGGTCGGCCGGACGCAGTCGGCGGCGACGAAGGCGCGCAGGCGGGTGACGGTCAGGCCGTCGACGCGGGCGACGACCTCGGTCTCGGAGTAGATGCGGGTGGTGGTGGTCATGGCAGAACCCCCTTGCGCGGGTCGTAGGCGTGCGTCGCGCGCCACTCCTCGAAGAAGCGCTCGAGGTCGGCGTCGATCGTCGGCGGCGCGACGATCTTCAGGGTCACGAGCTGGTCGCCGTGCGTGCCGCCGCGCCGGATGCCCTTGCCGCGCAGGCGGAGGACGCGGCCGGTCGAGGCGCCCTTGGGGATCGTCAGGTTGACGCGGCCGTCGATGGTCGGGGTCTCGACCTTGCCGCCGAGGACGGCCTCGTCGAGGGTGATCGGCAGCTCGCAGAGGATGTCGTTGCCGTCGCGGGCGAAGAACCCGTGGGGGGCGACGGTGACGGTGACGAGGGCGTCGCCGGAGGGGCCGCCGCCGTAGCCCTCGCCGCCCTTGCCGCGCAGGCGGATGGTCTGGCCGTCGGCGAGGCCCTCGGGGATCTTCACGTCGAGGACGCTGCCGTCGGGCATGGTGATGCGGCGGGTGGCACCGTTCGCGGCCTCGAGGAAGCCGACCTCGAGGGTGTAATGGGCGTCGGGGCCGCGGGCGGTGAAGGTCTGGCCGCCGCCGGGGCCACCCTTCCGGGCGCGGGCGCCCCGTCCGAAGAGATCGGAGAAAACGTCTGAATAATCACCGAAATCCTCGAAGCCCCGCCGGGTGTGGTAGGTGGCTTCGGGGCCTTCGGCGTATTCGCGGTAGAACTTGCGGTCGGGGCGTTCCTGGCCGGAGGCGTCGATCTCGCCGGCGTCGAAGCGGGCGCGCCTGTCGGGGTCCTTGAGGAGGTCGTGGGCGGCGGCGGCGGCCTTGAACCGGGTGGCGGCGTCGGCGTCGCCGGGGTTGAGGTCGGGGTGAGAAGTCTTGGCTATCTTCTTGTAAGCCCTTCGGATTTCGTCCTGCGAGGCCGTCCTGGAGACGCCGAGGGCTGCGTAGGGGTCGTCACTCATGCTCGCCGTCCGGTGGTCGTCCCGAGGGGGCCGACAGTCCCGCGGAGGACCGCGGTTGTCAACGGCCGGCGGGGCGGGAAGGGGCGGGAAGGTCACTCGTACAAACCACGTACATCGCACGTACA
>CAZEGY010000009.1:0-23101 GCA_964511815.1 uncultured Rhodovulum sp. | reverse complement strand
CGTCGGCGGCATGGCAAGCCCCGCCAGGAGCAAGGCCAAATAGGGATCGCGCGGGCCGCGCAAGCGGCCCAGGGTTCTCCCGCCCGAGCGATCCGGGTTGGCTGCTGGAGCCCGCCGGCAACGGCGGGCCGAGAGGAATGGTCATCGGCGGGTCCGTCCTCGGGCGGGGCCGTCACAGAATCCGGCTTACAGGCCATCCGCGCGACTCATTCCCGACATCCGATGGCTCACCCGCCCGTGAGTCGCCCGTTCACCGCCGCGTGCCTCACGGCAAGCGTGACATTCAGGCCGCGGTGCAACGCTCTGATCTCCCTGAGATACAATTTTAGGGAGAAGGATGCGGCGATGCACCACTTTGGGTTGATACCAGATTTGGTGTGTCCCGTTTGTCGCACCCCAACACATTCCGTTTGTGACGAACAATGGGCATCATTCAGCCGATCCGCGGCGACCGAAAAGGAACTGGCAAGCAAATTCCCATACAAGACCATTGAATCCCATGATTTCCCATGCTATCCAAGAGTCACGGAAGGCAGCGGTATTCGGACAAAGGGCGCAAGACCCGGATCGAAAACCTCGGCAGGTTTCATACAGGCACCGCAGTTCTTCCCAAGACTAGAGACCCGACGCGGACAATATAACGAGCAGGCCGGTAGAGTTGGCGCAGTCGGGCGAAGGCCCAGAACGGACCAGATGGCGGGTCGTGCCTTCAGGCAGCACGGCCCGCCGTTTCGTTCGGGGGAACGGACAGGAGTAACTGGCCGGTGACACGGCGGTTCAGAGGCGAGAGCGTCCACAAGGTGGACCAGAAGGGCCGCGTGTCGGTCCCGGCCTCGTTTCGCCGCGTCATCGAGGAGGGCGACCCCGACTGGGGCGCGGGCGTGAACCCGACCTTCGTCCTCATCTACGGGATGCCGAGCGGCCATTGCCTCGAAGGCTATACCATGGCCGGGGCCCAGGCGCTCGACGACAAGGTCTCGCGGCTCCCCTCGTTCAGCAAGCAGCGCCGGGCGCTCGAGCGGCTCCTCAACACCCAGTCCGTCTACGTCCAGGTCGACGAGAACGGCCGCATCGTCCTGCCCCAGCGCCTGCGCGAGCAGTTCGGCCTCGACGCCGAGGCCTACTTCGCCGGCATGGGCGAGCACTTCCAGGTGTGGGCACCCGACGCCTACGCCGCCGACATGGCGGGCCTCGACGACTGGCGCGCCGGCCTCGACGACGACGACGACCCGTTCGCGGCCCTCGACGCCGTCGAACGCGGGGACCCGTCATGATGATGGCCCCGCTCGCCCCGCACGTCCCCGTCCTCCTCGGCCCGCTCCTCGCCGCCGTGGCGCCGGTCCGCGGCGTCTGGGTCGACGGCACGTTCGGCGCGGGCGGCTACGCCCGCGGCCTCCTCGACGCCGGCGCCGCGCGGGTCATCGGCATCGACCGCGATCCCGAGGCCCTCGCCGGCGCCGCGGCGTGGGCCGGCGACTACGGCGACCGGCTGGCGGTCGTCGACGGCACCTTCGGACGCCTCGACGCGATCGCGGCGGAGGAGGGCGACCCGGCGCTCGACGGCGTCGTCCTCGACATCGGCGTCTCGTCGATGCAGCTCGACCGGGCCGAGCGCGGCTTCTCCTTCCAGAAGGACGGCCCCCTCGACATGCGGATGAGCCGGGCGGGGCCGTCGGCGGCGGATCTCGTCAACCGCCTGCCCGAGGCGGCGCTCGCCGACATCCTCTACCAGTACGGCGAGGAGCGCGCCTCGCGCCGCATCGCCCGCGCCATCGTCGCCGCCCGACGTGCGGCGCCGTTCGAGACGACGCTCGGGCTCGCCGCCGTCATCGAGCGCCAGCTGCCGCGGCCGAAGCCCGGCCAGCCGCACGCGGCGACGCGCGCCTTCCAGGCGCTGCGCATCGCCGTCAACGACGAGCTCGGCGAGCTCGTCCGCGGGCTCGCCGCCGCCGAGGCGGCGCTCGCGCCGGGCGGGGCGCTCGCGGTCGTGACCTTCCACTCGCTCGAGGACCGCATCGTCAAGCGCTTCCTCCAGCTCCGCTCGGGCTCGGCGCCGCGCGAGAGCCGCCACGCGCCGGAGACGGCGCCCGAGGCCCCGCGCTTCGCGCTCGCGACGCGAAAGGCCGTGGTCGCCGACGCCGCCGAGCTCGCGGCGAACCCGCGCTCGCGCTCGGCGAAGCTGCGCGTCGCCCGCCGGCTCGACGCGCCGGCGGGAAGGATCGACCCGCGGGCGCTCGGGGTGCCGCGGCTGGTTGCGGAGGTGTAACGGGTGAAGCTGCTGCTCAGGCTCTCGGCGATCGTGATGGTGGTGATCTGCGCCACCTGGGCCTACCGCGTGAACTACGCGACCCAGGAGGCGATGAACCGCGTCGCCGACCTCGAGGGCGCCATCGCCGCCGAACGCGAGGCGATCGCGGTGCTCGACGCCGAGTGGGCCTACCTGAACCGCCCCGACCGCCTGCGCGCCCTCGTCGCCGAGAACGCCGCGGTCCTCGGTCTCGTCGAGCTCACCCCCGACCACTTCGGCGACGTGGCGATGATCGCCTATCCGCCCGAGCCCGAGCCCGAGGCCCCGAAGGCGGTCGCCGACGCCGGCGCGACCGCGGAGCCCGAGGCGACCAAGCCGGAAACGACGAAGCCGGCGGCCCCGGCCCCGCCCGCCCGCGTCGCCGCCCGCCCGCGCCCGGAGGCGAAGCCCGCATCCGCGACGGCGGCGTCCGCGAAGGCGGCGCCGAAGGCCGAGACCGTGGCCGCCCACCCGCCGGCTGCGCCGCGCCAGCCCCTGACGCTGCAGGACCTCGTCAACGCCGTCGCCGCCGGGAAGAGACCATGATCCGCCGCCCCCTCCGTCCGCTCGCCCGCATCCTCTCGGCCCGTGCCGAGGGCAAGGACCCCGACCTCGTCGAGGCCGAGGAGCGCGCCGCGCGCCTCGCCGAGCGCCACCGCGCCGAGCGGGCCAAGGCCGAGACCCGGCTCCTCCTCCTCGGCGTCGCCTTCGTCATCGGGTTCACCACCGTCGCCGGGCGGATGGCGCTCGTCTCCGCATCGGTGCCGATGGAGCCGCGGGGCCGCGCCGCCGAGGCGATCCACGCCCAGCGCGCCGACATCGTCGACGACAGGGGCCGGGTGCTCGCGACCAACATCGTCACCGCCTCGCTCTACGCCCAGCCCCTCGACCTGATCGACCCGCGCGCGGCGGCCGACAGCCTCGCGAAGATCTTCCCCGACCTCGACGCCGGCCGGCTCCACGCCCAATTCACCGACGGGCGGAAGTTCCTGTGGATCAAGCGTTCGATCTCGCCCGAGCAGCGCCAGCTCGTCCACGACCTCGGCGAGCCGGGCCTGCTCTTCGGGCCGCGCGAGGCGCGGCTCTACCCGAACGGCGCGGTCGCCGCCCACGTCCTCGGCGGGGCGGGCTACGGACGCGAGGGGGTGGATGCGGCCGAGGTCATCGGCGTCGCCGGGGTCGAGCGCGTCTTCGACGCGCGCCTCCGCGACCCGGGCCGCGTCGACGAGCCGCTCCGCCTCTCGATCGACCTCGACGCCCAGACCGCGCTCGAGGACGTGCTCGTCCAGGGCATGGCGGACATGCGGGCGAAGGGGGCGGTCGGCATCCTGATGGAGGCCAGGACCGGCCAGATCCGCGCGCTCGCCAGCCTGCCCGACTTCGACCCCAACGTCCGCCCGCCGCTGCCGGTGTCGGGTGACCCGGCCGACAGCCCGCTCTTCAACCGCGCCGCCCAGGGGCGCTACGAGCTCGGCTCGGTGTTCAAGCCCTTCACCGTCGCCGACGCGCTCGAGGAGGGGCTCGTCGGGCCGCAGACCCTCGTCGAGTCGAAGTCGCCGATGCGCTACGGGCGCTTCACCATCCGCGACTTCCACGACTACGGGGCGCGGCTGACCGTCGAGGACGTGCTGGTGAAGTCGTCGAACATCGGCGCGGCCCGCATCGGCATCATGCTCGGCAAGGACCGCCAGCAGGCGTTCTTCAGGAAGATCGGGCTCCTCGACGCCTCGCCGGTCGAGCTCTCGGAGGCGGCGCGCGCCGCGCCGCTCCTGCCGCAGCGGTGGACCGACCTCTCGACGATCACCATCTCGTACGGCCACGGCATGGCGGTGACGCCGCTGCACCTCGCGGCCGGCTACGCCGCGCTCGTCAACGGCGGCTACCGCATCCACCCGAGCATCGTCGCGCAGGAGGTGGCTCCGCCGGCCGAGGCCGACCGGGTGCTCTCGGCGGCGACCTCGGCGGGCATGCGCGCGATGATGCGTCAGGTCGTCGTCCGGGGCACGGCGAAGGCCGCGGACGTGCCGGGCTACGACGTCGGCGGCAAGACCGGCACCGCCGACAAGCCGAATGCCCGCGGCGGCTACGATCGCGACAAGACGCTTTCGACCTTCGCCGGGTTCTTTCCGGCCGACGACCCGAAGTACGTGCTCGTCATCTGCCTCGACGAGCCGACGACGGTCATCAACAACACGAGCTTCCGCACCGCCGGCCTGACCGCGGCGCCGGTGCTCGGCCATGCGGTGCGCCGCCTCGCGCCGGTGATGGGGATGCGCCCCGAGGCGCCGCTGCGGACGGCGGGGACGCCGCTCCTTTACACGCTCGCCGGAAACGAATAGCCGATGCCGAGGGACCCCGAGGACACGCGACGGAACATGGCCGGCACCGATCGGACCGACAAGCTGACCGGCTTCGAGACCCTCGGGCTCCTGACCGCGACCCGCCGGGGCGGCGACTGGTCGGGGACGCTGCCCGAGCTCACCGGCCTCTCCGTCGACAGCCGCGACGTCAAGGCGGGCCACCTGTTCGCGGCGCTGCCGGGGTCGAGGACCCACGGCGCCGACTTCATCCCCTTCGCGCTCCGCATGGGTGCGGCCGCGATCCTGACCGACGCCGCCGGCCTCGCCCGCGCCGAGGCCGCGCTCGGGCCGCTCGCCGTGCCGGTCATGGTCAGCGACGAGCCCCGGCGGGCGCTCTCGGTCGCGGCGAGCCGCTGGTACGGCGACCAGCCCGAGGTGATGGTCGCGGTGACCGGGACGAACGGAAAGACCTCGGTCGCGAGCTTCACCCGCCAGATCTGGGAGGCGCTCGGGGAAAGCGCCGTCAACTTCGGCACCGTCGGGGTCGAGGGCGCGGTCGCGGCGCCCCTGAGCCACACGACGCCGGAGCCGATCACCCTGCACCGGCTCCTCGCCGATCTCGCCGACAAGGGCGTGACCCATGCGGCGATGGAGGCGTCGAGCCACGGGCTCGACCAGCACCGGCTCGACGGGGTGCACCTCGCGGCGGCGGGGTTCACCAACATCAGCCGCGACCATCTCGACTACCATCGCGACTTCGAGGCCTACTTCCGCGCCAAGCTCGCGCTCTTCGAGCGGGTGCTGCCGAAGTACGGCACCGCGGTCGTCAACCTCGACGACCCGCACGGGCCGCGGGTGCGGCGCATCGCCAAGGGGCGTGGGCAGAAGGTGATCGGCGTCGGCCGCGCCGAGGGCTGCGAGCTGCGGCTGCTCGGCCAGCGCTTCGACGCGACCGGGCAGGAGCTGCTCTTCGCCTGGGGCGGCAAGAGCCACAAGGTGCGGCTCGAGCTCATCGGCGGCTTCCAGGCTGCGAACGCCCTCGTCGCCGCCGGCCTCGCCATCGCCTCGGGGAGCGACCCGGCGGCGGTCATCGGCACGCTGCCGGCGCTGCGCACCGTGCGCGGGCGGATGGAGCGGGCGGCGACGCGGGCGAACGGGGCGCAGGTCTTCGTCGACTACGCCCACACCCCCGACGCGCTGACGACGGCGCTGACCGCGCTTCGCCCCCACGTCATGGGACGGCTGCTGGTGGTGTTCGGCGCCGGCGGCGACCGCGACCGCGGCAAGCGGCCGCTTATGGGGCGCGCGGCGGCGCGGGCGGCGGACCTCGTCTTCGTCACCGACGACAATCCGCGCACCGAGGACCCGGGAACGATCCGGGCCGCGGTGCGCGAAGGCGCGCCGGAGGCGATGGAGATCGGCGACCGGGCGGAGGCGATCCTGACCGCGGTCGACGCGCTCCAGCCCGGGGACGCGCTCCTCATCGCCGGCAAGGGCCACGAGACCGGCCAGGTGATCGGCCAGGACATCCTGCCCTTCGACGACATCGAGCAGGCGAGCGTCGCGGTCGCCGCCCTCGACGGGATGGGCGCGTGACGGCTGGCCCGCACTCGCCCCTTGCCTTCGCGAGTCGGGTCGGGGTCAGGAGCGGCGAAGCGGGGATGAGTGTTCTGTGGACCAAGGACGCCGCGGTGGAGGCGACGGGCGGGGAGAGCGCGCGGGACTGGGTGGC
This sequence comes from uncultured Rhodovulum sp., assembly GCA_964511815.1. Classification (GTDB taxonomy): domain Bacteria; phylum Pseudomonadota; class Alphaproteobacteria; order Rhodobacterales; family Rhodobacteraceae; genus Amaricoccus. The sequence continues at coordinate 16,782 of CAZEGY010000009.1, read as the reverse complement.
GGGCGGCGTGTCGATCGACACGCGCTCGCTCGCGCCGGGCGATCTCTTCGTTGCGCTGACGGCGGCGCGCGACGGGCACGACTTCGTCGCCGAGGCTCTGGCGAAGGGCGCGGCGGCGGCGCTGGTGTCGCGACGGCCGGACGGGGTGGCCGCGGAGGCGCCGCTCCTCGTCGTTTCGGACGTGCTCGACGGCCTCCGCGCCCTCGGGCGCGCGGCGCGGGACCGCTTCGCGGGCCGCGTCGTCGCGGTGACGGGATCGGTCGGCAAGACCGGGACCAAAGAGATGTTCCGGGCGGCGCTCGGCGCGCTCGGCAGCGTCCATGCCGCCGAGAAGAGCTACAACAACCACTGGGGCGTGCCGCTGACCCTGGCGCGGCTGCCGGCGGACCGCGACTTCGCGGTGATCGAGATCGGCATGAACGCGCCGGGCGAGATAGCGCCGCTCGCGCGGCTCGCGCGGCCGCACCTCGCGATGGTGACGACCGTCGAGGCGGTGCACATGGCGGCCTTCCGCGATATCCGCGGCATCGCGCGGGAGAAGGCGACGGTCTTCGCCGGGCTGGAGCCGGGCGGCATCGCCGTGCTGAACCGCGACACGCCGACCTATCCGCTGCTTCTCGCCGCGGCGCGGCGTGCGGGGGCGCGGCCGGTGCGCTTCGGCACGATCGGGCGGCCGGAGTTCCGGCTCGGGGAGGTGAACGTCGCCGAGACCGGCACCACGGTCTCGGCGCGGGCGCGCGGGCGGGAGTTCCTCTACCGCCTGTCGGCGCCGGGGCGGCATCTCGCGATGAACGCGCTCGGGGTGCTCGCCGGCGTCGACGCGCTCGGGCTCGACATGGCGCGGGCGGCGCTCGCCCTCGGCCAGTGGCAGGCGCCGGAGGGGCGCGGGGCGCGGTGGACGGTGCTCCTCGGGCCGGGCGGGCTCGACGGCGCGATCACCCTGATCGACGAGAGCTACAACGCCAGTCCCGCGGCGATGGCGGCGGCGCTCGAGGTCTTCGCCGGCGTCGAGCCCGCCGACGGCATCGGCCGGGTCGCGCGCGGGCGGCGGGTCGCCTTCCTCGGCGACATGCTCGAGCTGGGGCCGGAGGAGCGGTCGCTCCATGCCGGCCTCGTGCGGGTGCCGGCCCTCGCGCGCGTGACGACCGTCCACTGCGCCGGCGAGCGGATGCGGGCGCTCCACGAGGCGCTCCCCCCCCGCCAGCGCGGCGAGTGGTTCCCCGACGCACGCGCGATGGCGGCGCGGGTGCGCCGGCTCGTCGACGCCGGCGACATCGCCATGGTCAAGGGCTCGCTCGGCTCGCGGGTGGGTCAGGTCGTCACCGCCATCAAGGCGATGGGCGAGGCCCGCGCCGCCGCCGCCCCCGTCGACGCACACGACGCCTGAGGAGGCCGATGCTCTACTATCTCGCCGAGCTGTCGCAGAACCTCAGCGCGCTCAACCTCTTCCGCTACATCACCTTCCGCGCCGGCGGAGCCTTCTTCACTGCGCTCGTCTACGGCTTCCTCTTCGGCCGGCCGCTGATCGAGATGCTGCGCGTCCGCCAGGGCCGCGGCCAGCCGATCCGCGCCGACGGACCGGAGGGCCACCTCGTCGCCAAGGCCGGGACGCCGACGATGGGCGGGCTCCTCATTCTCTCGGCGATCCTCGTCTCGACGCTGCTCTGGGCGCGGTGGGACAACGGCTTCGTCTGGCTCGTCATGTTCGTGACGCTCGGCTTCGGGCTCATCGGCTTCGCCGACGACTACGCCAAGGTGCGCCGGCAGACCGTCGACGGCGTCTCGGGCAAGGTGCGGCTCGCGGCGGGCTTTCTCATCGCCCTCGTCGCGGCGGCGTGGGCGATGTACCTGCATCCGCCGGAGCTGACCGGGGAGCTCGCCTTCCCGGTGTTCAAGACGGCGCTGCTCGATCTCGGCTGGTTCTTCGTGCCCTTCGCCATGCTCGTCATCGTCGGCTCCGCGAACGCGGTCAACCTGACCGACGGGCTCGACGGGCTCGCGATCATGCCGGTGATGATCGCGGCGGGTTCGCTCGGGGTCATCGCCTATGCCGTCGGCCGCACCGACTTCACCGAGTACCTCGGCGTGCATTTCGTGCCGGGGACCGGCGAGATCCTGATCTTCGTCGCGGCGCTGATCGGCGGCGGGCTCGGCTTTCTCTGGTACAACGCACCGCCTGCCGCGGTCTTCATGGGCGACACCGGCAGCCTCGCGCTCGGCGGCGCGCTCGGGGCGATCGCGGTGGCGACCAAGCACGAGATCGTCCTCGCCATCATCGGCGGGCTCTTCGTCGTCGAGGCGCTCTCGGTCATCATCCAGGTCGCCTACTACAAGCGCACCAAGAAGCGGGTGTTCCTGATGGCGCCGATCCACCACCACTTCGAGAAGAAGGGCTGGGCCGAGCCGCAGATCGTCATCCGCTTCTGGATCATCAGCCTGATCCTCGCGATGATCGGGCTCGCCACGCTGAAGCTGCGCTGAGCGTGGACGAGGCCGCCTACGATCCGGCGAACGCCGCGCTCGCCGGGAGCGAGCGCCTCGTCGTCGTCTCCGGCTGCTCGGGCGGCGGCAAGTCGACGCTCCTCGCCGAGATGGCCCGGCGCGGCTTCGCGGTCTTTCCCGAGCCCGGGCGGCAGATCGTGCGCGAGCAGGCGCTGATCGGCGGGCCGGGCCTGCCGTGGGTCGACCCCGCCGCCTTCGCCGAGCTCGCGCTGTCCAGGGCGATGCATTTCTTCGCGATGGCGGCGGCGGGCGGGCGTCCGGTGCTCTTCGACCGCGGCATCGTCGACGCGGTGACCGCGCTCGAGCGGGCGGGGCGGGCGTTGCCCCACCATGCCGAGGCGGTCCGTCGCTGCCGCTACGGGCCTCGGGTCTTCATGATGCCGCCGTGGGAGGCGCTCTTCGCCGGCGACGACGAGCGCCGCCACGGCTTCGCCGAGGCGGTGGCGGAGTACGAGGCGCTGATGGCGAGCTACGCCGCCAAGGGCTACGAGACGGTCGTGGTGCCGCACGGCCCGGTCGCGGACCGTGCGGACTTCCTCGAAGCGGCGTTCAGCTCGCGCTGAGCGACAGGACGCGGTTCTCCTCGCGGCCGAAGCCCGCGACCTCGATGCGGTCGGGGTGGACCGACACGATCGCGTAGGCGCTGGTGTCGGGGGTGTCGACCATGCCCCTGAAGTTCAGGAAGTGCTTGCCGTTCGTCACGCCGTAGTTGCCGGCGTGGTTGTGGCCGTTGAACCAGGCGACGAAGTTCGGGTAGCCGGCCAGCAACTCGACGAGCGCCTCGCTGTCCCAGAGGTTGTGCTGGTTCGCCGGATAGACCGGGTAGTGGCAGAGCACGATCACCCGCTCGCCGGCGTCGCGGGCGGCGTCCATGCGCTCGGTCAGCCACGCGGTCTGGGCATCGGAGAGCGAGCCGTTCCAGCTCTGGGCGTTCTCGGCGCCGGCGGCGGTCAGCGCCGCCAGCCGCTCCTCGGCGAGGGCGCGGCGTGGGTCGTCCTTCGGCGGGGCGAAGGTCGAGACGTCGTTGCCGTCGAGGACGACGAAGCGGACGCCGTTGACGGCGAAGTCGTACCAGGCCGCCGGCATCCCCGCGGTGCGGACGACCGAGCCGAGCCAGTCGCCGGCGATGTCGAAGTCGTGGTTGCCGAGGACGAAGCGCTTCTCGTGCTTCAGCGCGTCGTAGACCGGAAGGATGTGGGAGAAGCTCTCCCAGTGGCGGTCGATGATGTCGCCGAGGGTGACGACGAAGGCGAGGTCGTCGTGCTTGTTGAACTCGGCGACCGCCTCGGAGAGCTTCCAGAGCGAGTTGCCGTAGTAGCGCTGCGAATTGAGGTTCGGCACCACCGGCGCGTACTGCGGGTCGGCGACGACGCCGAAGCGGAAGGGGCCGGTATCGCCGGTCGTCTCCTGGGCGAAGGCGGCGCTGGCGCCGACCAGCGGCGCCAGCGCCGCGACCGCCGGGGCCGCCGTGAGAAGGGTGCGTCTCGTTACCATCGGTCGCTCCTTGCTTGAGGTCGGTGCCGGGGCTACCCCGCGGACGCGACGCTTCGGCGACCGCCCGGTGACGGAGCGGTGACGGCCTTGCGCGGCCATGCCGGCTCTGCGAAACCGGCGCGACGGCAGTCAGGAGGTGTCGAGGCATGATCCCGGTTCGCGGCTACACCGGCCACAGGGTCGCCGTGCTCGGGCTCGGGCGCTCGGGGCGTCCGGCGATCGCGGCGTTGCGCGCCGGCGGGGCGGAGGTCGTCGCGTGGGACGACAACCCGGCTGCACGGGAGCGGGCCGAGGCGGAGGGGATCGCGCTCGCCGACCTGACGAAGGTGCGGAGCTACGACGGGGTGACGGCGGCGATCGTGTCGCCGGGCATCCCGCACCTCTACCCGGCGCCGCATCCGGCGGTGTCGGCGGCGTGGGAGGCGGGCGTCGCCGTCGACAACGACATCGGGCTCTTCTTCCGCTCGTTCGCGACGCCGGCGTGGGAGCGGTTCGAGCGGACGCCGCAGGTCGTCGCGATCACCGGGTCGAACGGCAAGTCGACGACGACTGCGCTGACCGCCCACGTCCTCGAGGAAGCGGGTCGGCCGGTGCAGGTCGGCGGCAACATCGGGCGGGGCGTGCTCGACCTCGATCCCGCCGCGGACGGGATGGTCGTGGTGCTCGAGCTCTCGTCCTACCAGATCGAGCTCGCCCGGGCGCTCCAGCCCGACATCGCGATCTTTCTGAACCTCTCGCCCGACCATTTCGACCGCCACGGCGGCATGGGCGGCTACTTCGCCGCCAAGCGGCGGCTCTTCACCCAAGGCGGCCCCGCGCGCGCGATCATCGGGATCGACGAGAACGAGGGACGCTTCCTCGCCAACGTCATGCGCGAGGACGCGGGGACGGGCGACCCGGTCATCACCGTCTCGGTGACGAGGAAACCCGCGGGCGACGGCTGGCAGGTCGGAGCGCGCAAGGGCTTCCTCTCGGAGTGGCGCCTCGGGCGGCAGGTCGCCTCGATCGACCTCCGCCCGATGCTGACGCTGCCCGGGGCGCACAACCACCAGAACGCCTGTGCCGCCTATGCCGCGGCGCGGAGCCTCGGGATCGGGCCGCGACAGATCGAGACCGCGCTCGCGAGCTATCCCGGGCTCGCGCACCGGAGCGAGCTCGTCGCGACGTGGCGGGGCGTCAGCATCGTCAACGACTCGAAGGCGACGAACGCCGACGCCGCCGAGAAGGCGCTCGCGAGCTTCGAGCGCGTCCGCTGGATCGCCGGCGGGCGGGCGAAGGAGGGCGGCATCGCCGCGCTCGTGCCCCTCTTCCCGCGGGTGGCGAAGGCCTACCTGATCGGCGAGGCGGCGCAGGACTTCGCCGAGACCCTCGGCGCGACGCCGCACCTCGTCGCGGGGACCCTCGACGCCGCCGTCGCCGCGGCGCTCGCCGACGCCGAGGCGGGCGACGTCGTGCTGCTCGCGCCGGCCTGCGCGAGCTTCGACCAGTTCGAGAGCTTCGAGCACCGCGGCGACGCCTTCGTCGCGGCGGTGAAGGCGCGGATCGGGGAAGGATAGCGCGCGATGACGGTCACGAGCGAGGACGAGCTCGACGGGCTGAGGGAGATCGGCCGGGTCGTCGCCGACACCTCGGCCGTCGCTTCGGCGGCATCGTCGCGTGGGACAGCTTCTTCCACCTCGCCGCCGACGAGCAGCGCGCCCTGATCCCGCGGCTCGCGGCGCATCTCGACCCCGGCGGGGCGCTGCTCTTCACCGCCGGCCCCGATGCCGGCGAGGCGTGGGGGCGGGTCGGGCACGCGCCGGTCTGGCACGCGAGCCTGTCGCCGGCCGGGTACGCCGCCGCGCTCGAGGCGGGCGGCCTCGTCGTCCGCGGGTTCCTCGCCGAGGACCCCGACTGCGCCGGCATTTCCGTCTGGCTCGCCCGTCGGCGCGGCTGACGGAGAGGGCGCTGTCGGCCCGGCGGTTGTTCTGGAAAAGCGGCGGGCGATTGGCTAGAGTGGCGGCAAACGTACCGCACCGGAGCGAAATCCGGGCGGGTCGAGGCAGTGACGAGGGCAGTTCCGCATGACCGAAATGGTCTACGGCGCCGTGCCGGCGAGGCCGGACGAGCCGATTCTTCCCCAGTGGTGGAGCACCGTCGACCGCTGGTCGCTCGCCGCGATCCTCGGCCTCTTCATGATCGGGATGCTTCTCGGGCTCGCGGCGTCGCCGCCGCTCGCGGTCAGGAACGGGCTCGACCCCTTCCACTACGTCTGGCGTCAGGCGGCGTTCGGGACGCTGGCGCTCGGCGCGCTCCTCGTCGTCTCGATGATGTCGCCGCTCCGGCTCCGGCGCTGGGGGGTGATCGCCTTCGGGTGCTCGGTCGTCGCGCTGATGCTCCTGCCGGTCTTCGGCACCGACTTCGGGAAGGGGGCGGTGCGCTGGTACTCGCTCAGGGTCGTCTCGGTGCAGCCGGCGGAATTCCTGAAGCCGTCGTTCGCGATCTTCGCGGCGTGGCTCATGGCCGCGAGCTACGACGTCAAGGGACCGCCGGGGAAGGCGATGTCGTTCGCGGTCGCGGTGATCCTGACCGCGACGCTCGCGCTGCAGCCCGACTTCGGGCAGGCGGGGCTCGTCATCGCCACCTGGGCGCTCATGTACTTCGCCGCCGGGGCGCCGGTGGCGCTGCTCGGCGGGGTCGGCGCCGGCGTCGTCGGGGTCGGGTGGTTCGCCTACCACAACTCCGAGCACGTGGCACGGCGCATCGACGGCTTCCTCTCCGAGGAGGTCGATCCGCTGACCCAGATCGGCTATGCGACGAACGCCATCCAGGAAGGCGGCTTCCTCGGGGTCGGGGTCGGCAACGGCAGCGTCAAGTGGACGCTGCCGGATGCGCACACCGACTTCATCATCGCCGTCGCGGCGGAGGAGTTCGGGCTCGTGCTCTGCGTCGTCGTGATGGCGCTCTACCTGACGGTGGTGGTGCGCGCGCTGCTCCGGCTGGTGCGCGAGCGCGATCCGTTCATCCGGCTCGCCGGGACCGGGCTCGCGGTGCTCCTCGGGATGCAGGCGATGATCAACATGGGCGTCGCGGTGCGGCTCCTCCCCGCCAAGGGGATGACGCTGCCGCTCATCTCCTACGGCGGGTCGTCCCTGATCGCGCAGGGGATCGGGCTCGGGGTGCTGCTCGCCATGACGCGGCGGCGACCGCAGCACGACGGCGTCGACGACTTCATCGGCGCGGCGCGCTGACCGGGATGGCGCCGCTCCTCGTCATCGCCGCCGGGGGCACCGGCGGCCACATGTTCCCCGCACAGGCGCTCGCCGAGGAGATGCTCGCCCGCGGCTGGCGGGTGGCCCTCGCCACCGATCCGCGGGGGGCGCGCTACGCCGGCGGCTTCCCGGAGGCGGTCGAGCGGCGGGCGACGCCGGCGGCGACCTTCGCGCAGGGCTCGTGGCTGAAGCGGGCGACGGCGCCCCTCGCGATCGCGGCGGGGGCGGGCGCGACGGTCCTCGCCATGCGCCGCGACAGGCCGGCGGTGGTCGCGGGATTCGGCGGCTATCCGGCGCTGCCCGCCATGATCGCAGCGCGCATTTTGAGGGTGCCGACGCTCATCCACGAGCAGAACGGCGTCCTCGGGCGGGTCAACCGCGCCTTCGCGCCGAAGGTCTCCGTCGTCGCCTGCGGGACGTGGCCGACGCCGGTGCCCGAGGGCACCAAGGCGGTGCACGTCGGCAACCCCGTGCGGGCGGCGGTGCTCGCCTGCGCCGGCGCGACCTACATCGAGCCGGGCGACCACCCGACCGCGCTTCTCGTCATCGGCGGCAGCCAGGGGGCGGGGCTCTTCGGGCGGGCGGTGCCGGCGGCGCTCCGGCTCCTCGACCCGGAGGTGCGGGGGCGGCTCAGGCTGTCGCAGCAGGTGCGGGCCGAGGACATGGACCGGGTGCGCGCGGCCTACGAGGATCTCGGCATGGCCCCCGACCTCCGCACCTTCTTCGAGGACGTGCCCGAGCGCCTCGCCGAGGCGAGCCTCGTCATCAGCCGGGCGGGGGCGTCGTCGATCGCCGACATCAGCGTGATCGGGCGCCCGGCGGTGCTCATCCCCTACGCGGCGGCGATGGACGACCACCAGGCGGCGAACGCCCGCGGGCTCGTCGAGTCGGGGGGCGCCTTCATGATCCGCGAGGAGGAGTTGACGGCGGAGGGGCTCGCGGGGCACATCGCCGCGATCCTCGCCGACCCGGAGGGGGCGCAGGCGATGGCGGCGGCGAGCCGCGGGGTCGGACGCCCGGACGCGACCGAGCATCTCGCGGCGCTGGTCGAGGACCTCGCCGGACAAGGAAAGGCAACGGCATGAACGGACAGACGCGCCTTCCCCACGACATCGGGGCGATCCACTTCGTCGGCATCGGCGGCATCGGCATGTCCGGGATCGCCGAGGTGCTCCTCAACCACGGCTTCAGCGTCCAGGGTTCGGACAGCAGGGCGAGCCCGATCACCGAGCGCCTCGCGGCGAAGGGGGCGACGATCTTCATCGGACAGAAGGCGGAGAACCTCGCGGGCGCGGAGGTCGTCGTGGTCTCCTCGGCGATCAAGCCCGGCAACCCGGAGCTCGACGCGGCGCGGGTGCAGAACCTGCCGGTGGTGCGGCGCGCCGAGATGCTCGCCGAGCTGATGCGGTTGAAGTCGAACGTCGCGGTCGCCGGCACCCACGGCAAGACGACGACGACCTCGATGATCGCGGCGCTCCTCGACGCCGGCGGCATGGATCCGACCGTGGTCAACGGCGGCATCATCCACGCCTACGGCTCGAACGCGCGCATCGGCGGCGGCGACTGGATGGTGGTCGAGGCCGACGAGAGCGACGGCACCTTCGTCAAGCTGCCGGCGACGGTCGCGGTGGTGACCAACATCGACCCCGAGCATCTCGACCACTACGGCGACTTCGAGGGGGTGAAGGCGGCGTTCGACACCTTCGTCTCCAACGTCCCGTTCTACGGGATCGCGGTCTGCTGCATCGACCACCCCGAGGTGCAGGCACTCGTCGGCCGCACCACCGACCGGCGGGTGGTGACCTACGGCTTCAACCCGCAGGCCGACGTGCAGGGCCGGAACCTCGCCTACGAGGACGGCGCGGCGCGCTTCGACGTCGCCCTGAACGGCGAGGAGCGGGCGATCGAGGGCGTCGTCCTGCCGATGACCGGCGATCACAACGTCTCGAACGCGCTCGCGGCGATCGCGGTGGCGCGGCACCTGAAGGTGCCGCCGACGGCGATCAAGGCGGCGCTCGCCGCCTTCGGCGGGGTGAACCGGCGCTTCACCAAGGTCGGGGTGTGGAACGGCGTGACGATCATCGACGACTACGGCCACCACCCGGTCGAGATCGCGGCGGCGCTGAAGGCGGCGCGGCAGGCGACGAAGGGACGGGTGATCGCCGTGCACCAGCCGCACCGCTACACGCGGCTGCGCGACCTCTTCACCCAGTTCAGCGCCTGCTTCAACGATGCCGACGTGGTGGCGATCGCCGACGTCTACTCCGCGGGCGAGGCGCCGATCGACGGCATCTCCCGCGACACCCTGGTCGGCGGGCTGATCGCCCACGGCCATCGCCGCGCGCTGCCCCTCGCCGGGGAGGAGGCGCTCGCCGACTTCGCGCGGGCCGAGTGCCGGCCGGGCGACCTCCTCGTCTGCCTCGGGGCCGGGTCGATCAGCGCCTGGGCGAACGCGCTGCCCGAGCGGCTGAACGCCGGCAACCACCACGAGGAGACGGTGGACGCCTGACGGCTGCGCACTCCGGCGAGGGGCTATCCGGCGTAGAAGGCGGGGCGGTAGGTGACCGCCCCCACGGGGACGGGCTCCGCGAAGGCGATGCGCAGGAAGTACGCGGCCGGCACGCCTTCGAAGGTCAGGTCCGCGTCGGGCTCGAAGCCGAAGCGGCGGTAGTAGCCCGGCTCGCCGAGGACGACGCAGCCGCGGGCGCCGGCGGCGCGCAGGCGGGCGAGGCCGTCGCGCACGAGCGCGCTGCCGAACCCGGCGCGCTGGCGGGCGGGGACGACCGAGAGCGGGCCGAGGCCGAGCCAGCCGACGTCGGCGCCGGCGATCGCCACCGGGGAGAAGGCGACGTGGCCGACCACCGCGCCGCCCGCCTCGGCGACGAGCGAGAGGGCGAGGGTGCCCTCGGCGCGGAGGGCGTCGACGATCGCGCCCTCGGTGCCCGAGGCGTGCGACGCGCCGGCGAAGGCCATGTCGGTGACGCGGCGGATCGCGGCGGCGTCGGCGGGCGTCTCGGGGCGGATCATCGCACGAGGACGTAGCGCCCGGGCGCGTCGGCGAGCGGCGGGTAGCCGCGTTCCGGGGCGCCGACGGACGGCGGCGGGACGGGGTCGCCCGAGCGGGCGGCGAGCCAGGCGGCCCAGGCCGGCCACCACGAGCCGTCGTGGACGGGCGCTGCGGCGAGCCAGGTGTCGGCGTCGCGGTAGGGGTCGTGGGCGCCGGTCGTCAGCAGGCGGTAGCGGCGGCCTTCGTGCCCGGGCTCGGAAACGACGCCGGCGTTGTGGCCGCCGTTCGTCAGCGCGAAGGTGACCTCGGCGTCGAAGAGGAGGTGGGCCTTGTAGGCCGAGCGCCACGGCGCGACGTGGTCGGTCTCGGTGCCGACGGCGAAGACCGGCATGCGGATGTCGGAGAGCGCGACCGGCGCGCCACCGGCGACGAAGCGGCCGGCGGCGAGGCGGTTCTCGAGGAAGAGCCAGCGCAGGTATTCCGAGTGCATCCGCGCCGGCATCCGCGTCGTGTCGGCGTTCCACGCCATCAGGTCGTTCGGCTCGGACCGCTCGCCGAGCAGGTACTCGCGGGTGAGGCGCGACCAGATCAGGTCGTTCGAGCGGAGGAGCTGGAAGGCGCCGGCCATCTGCCAGCTCTCGAAGGTGCCACGCTCCCACATCATGTCCTCGAGGAAGCTCACCTGGCTCTCGTTGACGAAGAGGGTGAGCTCGCCCGCGTCGGTGAAGTCGGCCTGCGCGGCGAGGAGCGACATCGTCGCGAGGCGGTCGTCGCCGTCGCGCGCCATCGCCGCGGCCGCGATGGTGAGCAGCGTGCCGCCGAGGCAGTAGCCGCAGGCATGGACGCGGGCGGCGCCCGTGATGTCGGTGACGGCGGCGAGGGCGGCCATCAGGCCGTCGCGGCGGTAGTCCTCCATGCCGACGTCGCGCTCGGCGGTCCCGGGGTTCAGCCACGAGATCATGAAGACGGTGAAGCCCTGCCCGGTCAGCCAGCGGACGAGGGAGTTCCCGGGGCTGAGGTCGAGGACGTAGTACTTCATGATCCACGCCGGCGCGATCAGCACCGGCTCGGGGCGCACCGTCGCCGTCGTCGGCGCGTACTGGATGAGCTCGACGAGGCGGTTGCGGAAGACGACCTTGCCCGGCGTCACCGCCACGTCGCGGCCGACGGCGAAGCCCTGCGGCAGGGGCGCCTGTTCGCCGGAGAGCGCCCGGCGGGCGTCCTCGGCCCAGTTGCGCGCGCCCGCGGCCACCGAGCGCCCGCCGGTCTCGCGGGCGCGCGCGATGATCTCGGGGTTGGTCGCGACGAAGTTCGCGGGCGAGGCCATGTCGAGGAGCTGGCGGGCGGCGAAGGCGACGACCTCCTCGTGGCGCCTGGTGACGCCGTGGACGCCGGTCGTCGCGTGGGCCCACCAGCGTTGCTGGGCGAGGAAGGCCTCGCGCCAGACGCTGTACGGCGGCTTCGACCAGCCCTCGGCGCGGAAGCGGCGGTCGCCGTCCGCCGGCGTTTCGGGCGCGAGGCCGCCGCCGAGGAGCCAGGCCTGGAAGGCGAGGGTCTCGCGCCACGCCTTCTCGGCGAGATCGAGCCGCTTGCCCGGGGCGGCGGCGAGGTGGAAGGCCCAGTCGCTCCACGCCGCCGCAAGGGCCGCGGGCGAGATGCCGAGGGTGAAGCGCGCGGCGAGCGCGTGGACGGCGCGGTCGATGGCGGCGGCCGAAAGCGTCTCGCCCCGATCTTCCTCCGGCAGCGCGGTCTCGATGCGGGTCTCGCGGTTCATGGCCCCCCCTCCGGCGCACGTCGTCGCGATCCATCAACACCGTCGCCGGCCCCGGCGCAAGGGCGTGGGGCCGGACAGCGCCCGACGCGGCGACACCGAAGCGCCCGCCGACGCGGCGACACCCAAGCGCCCGCCGACGCGGCGGGGCGGCGGCCTCAGCCCTTTGTCTGAGTGGACGCTCGCGCCCGCCGGGCGGAGAGTGGCCCCACAACAGCGAGGAGGGAGCGTCGGATGACCTATGAGAACGTGAAGATCCACCCGGCGGTGGACGGCGGCGTCCGGCCGGGCGACGCGGGCTTCTCGGGCGGAACGCTGAGCTGCAAGTGCGCGACCGACAAGGTCGAGGTGCGGGTCGGCGGCCAGACCGCCCACAACCACGTCTGCGGCTGCACCAAGTGCTGGAAGCCCGAGGGCGCGGTGTTCAGCCAGGTCGCCGTCGTCGGCCGCGACAAGGTCGAGGTGACGAAGAACGGCCAGAAGCTCAAGATCGTCAACGAGGCGGCGCCGATCCAGCGCTACGCCTGCACCGGCTGCGGCGTCCACATGTACGGCCGCATCGAGAACACGGAGCATCCCTTCTACGGCCTCGACTTCGTCCACACCGAGCTCTCGCCCGAGAGCGGCTGGTCGGAGCCGCAGTTCGCCGCGTTCGTCTCCTCCGTCATCGAGGCGGGCGTCGACCCGTCGCGCATGGAGGGCATCCGCGGCCGGCTGAAGGAGCTCGGCCTCGAGCCCTACGACTGCCTGTCGCCGCCCCTGATGGACGCGATCGCCACCCACGTCGCCAAGAAGTCGGGCGCGCTCGCCGCCTGAGCCGCCCTCGCCCGGCCGGCCCCCGCGCCCCCCGTCCCCCAGGGCGGTGCGCGGCGCCGGCCGGGGTCATTGCGTCCGGCTTCCCGCACCCGACTGCTGTCCTGCCCCTACTGAGCTAATGGAGATTGCCCATGCGAACGCGCGCCGCCGTCGCCGTCGCCGCCGGAAAGCCGCTGGAGATCATGGAGGTGAACCTCGAGGGTCCGAAGGCCGGCGAGGTGATGGTCGAGGTCAAGGCCACCGGCATCTGCCACACCGACGAGTTCACCCTCTCGGGCGCCGACCCGGAGGGCCTGTTCCCGGCGATCCTCGGGCACGAGGGCGCCGGGGTCGTCGTCGAGGTCGGCGAGGGGGTGAAGAGCGTCAAGCCGGGCGACCACGTCATCCCGCTCTACACGCCCGAGTGCCGGCAGTGCCCGTCGTGCCTCAGCCAGAAGACCAACCTCTGCACCGCGATCCGCGCGACCCAGGGGCAGGGGCTGATGCCCGACGGAACCAGCCGGTTCTCGACGCTCGATGGCGAGCCGATCCTGCACTACATGGGGTGCTCGACGTTCTCGAACTTCACGGTGCTGCCCGAGATCGCGGTGGCGAAGGTTCGCGAGGATGCGCCGTTCGACAAGATCTGCTACATCGGCTGCGGGGTCACGACCGGGATCGGGGCGGTCATCAACACCGCGAAGGTCGAGATCGGGGCGAAGGCGGTGGTCTTCGGGCTCGGCGGCATAGGTCTCAACGTCATCCAGGGACTAAAACTCGCCGGCGCCGACATGATCATCGGGGTCGATCTGAATAACGACAAGAAGGAATGGGGTGAGCGCTTCGGGATGACGCACTTCGTCAATCCGAAGGAGATCGACGGGTCCGTCACCCAGGAGATCGTCAACATGACGAAGACGCCGTTCGACCAGATCGGCGGCGCGGACTACAGCTTCGACTGCACCGGCAACGTCAAGGTGATGCGCGACGCGCTCGAGTGCACCCACCGCGGCTGGGGCGTCTCGGTGGTCATCGGCGTGGCGCCGGCGGGGGCGGAGATCTCGACGCGGCCGTTCCAGCTCGTCACCGGAAGGGTCTGGAAAGGCACGGCTTTCGGCGGCGCCCGCGGGCGGACCGACGTGCCGAGGATCGTCGACTGGTACATGGACGGCAAGATCCAGATCGACCCGATGATCACCCACCTGCTGAAGCTCGAGGACATCAACAAGGGCTTCGACCTGATGCACTCGGGCGAGTCGATCCGCTCGGTGGTGGTGTACTGACGACGGCCGGGACGGCGCGGAAATCGCTCGGTTAACCGGGATGAACGGGCTGGGCGGGGGACGTACAACCCATGTACATCCCCCGTACATCCCATGCACCGGTTTCCGCGGAGTGGGGCAAGGGTTAACGGGGTTGACGCGGCGGCTCCGCGGGGCGGCCCGCCGACCGTGAGCGGACGCCTTCCGCCTGCCGGGGCGATGCGGTAATCCCTCCCCGCGGCCAGGGGGACGGGCGCCGGAACCCTCCACCTTTGGCACGAGTTGACGGCGCGCGCCGGGCGGGGTCTATGACGGCGGAAACGGCGAGGGCAGGCATGAAGACGGTATCGGAGAACGCGAGCTTCAAGGGCGTGCAGGGCGTCTACAGCCATTCCTCCGACGTCTGCGGCTGCGAGATGACCTTCGCGGTCTACCTGCCGCCGCAGGCGAAGGAGGGCAGGGTGCCGGTGCTCTGGTACCTCTCGGGCCTCACCTGCACCCACGAGAACGCCATGACCAAGGCCGGGGCGCAGGCGTGGGCGGCGGAGGAGGGCATCGCGCTCGTCTTCCCCGACACCTCGCCGCGCGGCGAGGGCGTCGCCGACGATCCCGCCTACGACCTCGGGCAGGGGGCGGGCTTCTACGTCAACGCCACCCAGGCGCCGTGGGCGCCGCACTTCCGCATGTGGGACTACGTCGTCGACGAGCTCCCCGACCTCGTCTTCGCCGAGCTGCCGCTCGACCGCGCGCGCCAGGGGATCACCGGGCACTCGATGGGCGGCCACGGGGCGCTGACCATCGCGATGACCCGGCCCGACACCTATCGCTCGCTGTCGGCGATCTCGCCGATCGCCAACCCCTCGAAGTCGGACTGGGGGCGCAAGCAGCTCGGCGCCTACCTCGGCGGCGACGAGGCGGCGTGGGCCGCCCACGACGCGACGGTGCTGATGCGCGAGAAGGGTTATCCGCGGCCGCTCCTCGTCGACCAGGGGGCGACGGACCAGTTCCTCGACCTCCTGAAGCCCGAGGCGCTCGTCGCGGCGGCGGCCGAGCGGCGCCAGCCGATGCAGTTCCGCATGATCGAGGGATACGACCACAGCTACTTCTACGTGGCCAGCGTGATCGAGGACCACGTCCGGTGGCACGCGGCCGAGCTCTTCGGGAGCACGGCCGGGTGACGGACGCGGCGTCCGCGCACGCGGGGCCCGGAACAGCCAGAGGAGGAAGACGTCCATGCTGATGAAACTCGCCCGGCTCGCCCTCGTGGCCGCGCCGCTCGTCGCCTTCGCGGCCGCCGCGTCGGCCCAGGACGCCGGCGATCCCGCCAAGGGAGAGAAGGTGTTCCGCAAGTGCGCGGCGTGCCACACCCTGAGCCCCGACGGCAAGTCGAAGGTCGGCCCCGACCTCTACGGGGTGATCGGGCGGACGACCGGCACCGCCGAAGGCTTCAAGTTCTCCGAGGTGATGATCGACGCCGGGACCGAGGGCCACGTCTGGACCGAGGAGGAGATCTCGAAGTTCCTCGAGAACCCGAAGGCGATGTTCCCGGGCACGAAGATGACCTTCGTCGGCCTCAAGAAGCCCGAGGAGCGCGCCGACGTCATCGCCTACATCGCGCAGGAGAGCTCCGGCGGCTGAGCCGCCCGACGCGCCCTGCGCCCCCTGACACGAGAAGGCCCGCCGGCGGACCCCCCGCCGGCGGGCCTTTCCGCGTCCGGGCGGAGGCGGGCGGTCGCGCGCCATGCTTTCGCGCCATACTTTGGTGTGAGGGACGCCTGCCCGCATTGACATGCGACGGGCTTCTCACCTTCATAAGAGATTAATATGGAGGCGGAAACGCCCCGGGACTACCTTGGGAGAGCGCGGCCGTTCCCCGGAGCTTCCATAGGCCTGCGCAACGCATGGGAGGACTTCGATGAAACGCTTGTCACTGTCGGTCACGGCCGCGCTCCTCGTCGGAGCGGCGATGCCGGCGACGGCGAACGAGTCGGTAACGAAGCTGACGGCCGATCCGACGCAGAACGCGATGCAGGCGCTCAACTACGCCAACACGCGCTACTCGGAGCTCGACCAGATCAACAAGGACAACGTCAAGGACCTCCAGGTCAACTGGACGTTCTCGACGGGCGTGCTGCGCGGTCACGAGGGCGCCCCCCTCGTCATCGGCGACATGATGTACGTCCACACGCCGTTCCCGAACACGGTCTATGCGCTCGACCTCGCCCAGGACGGCAAGATCGCCTGGCGGTATCACCCGGAGCAGGACCCGAGCGTCATCGGGGTGATGTGCTGCGACACCGTCTACCGCGGCCTCGCCTATGCCGACGACATGCTGTTCCTGCACCAGGCCGACACCACGCTCGTCGCGCTCGACGCGAAGACCGGCGAGGTGAAGTGGTCGGTGAAGAACGGCGACCCGGCCAAGGGCGAGACCAACACCACGACGGTGCTGCCGGTGAAGGACAAGGTGATCGTCGGCATCTCGGGCGGCGAGTTCGGCGTCCGCGGCTCGGTCACCGCCTACAACATCGCCGACGGCAGCCTCGCCTGGCGCGCCTACTCGACCGGCCCGGACGACGAGATGCTCGTCGACCCCGAGAAGACCACGGCGCTCGGCAAGCCGATCGGCGCGGACAGCTCGCTGAACAGCTGGGAAGGCGACCAGTGGCAGATCGGCGGCGGCACCACCTGGGGCTGGTA
>CAZEGY010000008.1:0-23793 GCA_964511815.1 uncultured Rhodovulum sp. | reverse complement strand
ACCCGCCGCAGTCGGGCATCCTCGGCATGCACAAGATCCAGGAGCGCCCGATGGTCATCAAGGGCGCGATCGTCGCCCGCCCGATGATGTACCTCGCCCTCAGCTACGACCACCGCATCGTCGACGGCAAGGGCGCGGTCACCTTCCTCGTCCGGGTCAAGGAAGCCCTCGAGGACCCGCGCCGCCTGCTGATGGACCTCTGACGCGATGGCGGCGCGGCGCTCGGCCCGTTCGATCGTGGTTAACTGGTTAACGCCGGAGCGCCCCCGATTCAGGCTAGCGCAGCGCCGTCTCGGCGGGAAGCGGGGTGCCTCGCGGATGATTAACCGCCCGGCGGCCCTGCCGGCCGACGGGCGGCGGGCGCCATGACCCCCGAGCTCACCGTCCTCGTCCTCGCCGCGCTCCTCCAGTTCGTCCAGATCGCCCTCGCCGGCGCGGTGATGAACCGCGACGCCGGCGTCGAGTACAACGCCAGCCCCCGCGACGAGCCGGCGCGCCTCTCGCCCATGACCGGCCGGCTGCGCCGCGCCGTCGACAACCACTTCGAGGCGCTGGCGCTCTTCACCGCCGCCGTCGTCGCCCTCGCGATCTCCGGCAAGGGCGGCAGCGTCACCGCCGCCTGCGCCTGGATCTATCTCGTCGCCCGCGTGCTCTACGTCCCGGCCTACGCCTTCGGCTGGTCGCCGTGGCGGTCGATGATCTTCGGCATCGGCGCCCTCGCGACGCTCGTCATGCTGTTCGCGGCGCTTTTCTAGGTACCTAGGATGTACATGCGATGTACATGGATTGTACGAGCCATGTATGTAAGTCAAACTTACGGAGGATCCCTTGGCTGACTACGACGTCATCGTGATAGGGGCCGGCCCCGGCGGCTACGTCTGCGCCATCCGCTGCGCCCAGCTCGGCCTCAGGACCGCGTGCGTCGAGGGCCGCGAGACCCTCGGCGGCACCTGCCTCAACATCGGCTGCATCCCGTCGAAGGCGCTGCTCCACGCCTCCGAGCTCTACCACGAGTCCCACGACACCTTCGAGAAGATGGGACTTCTCGGCGGCGAAGCCGTGAAGGTCGACGTGCCGAAGATGCAGGCCTACAAGCAGTCGACGGTCGACTCGAACACCAAGGGCATCGAGTTCCTGTTCAAGAAGAACAAGATCGACTGGCTGAAGGGCTGGGGCAAGATCACCGCCCCCGGCGAAGTCTCCGTCGGAGACACTACCCACAAGGCGAAGAACATCGTCATCGCCACCGGCTCGGAGGTCACCCCCCTGCGCGGCGTGACCATCGACGAGAAGACGGTCGTCTCCTCGACCGGCGCCCTCGACCTGCCCGATCTTCCGAAGCGTCTCGTCGTCATCGGCGCCGGGGTCATCGGCCTCGAGCTCGGCTCGGTCTACGCCCGCCTCGGGAGCGAGGTGACGGTCGTCGAGTTCCTCGACCAGATCACCCCCGGCCAGGACCTCGAGATCTGCAAGGCGTTGCAGAAGCAGCTGCAGAAGCAGGGCCTCGCCTTCATCCTCGGCGCCGCCGTCCAGTCCGCCGAGCCGGGGCCCGACGGCATCCGCGTCGCCTACAAGCTCCGCAAGGACGACAGCGAGGCCGCCGTCGACGCCGACGTCGTCCTCGTCGCCACCGGCCGCCGGCCTTTCGTCGAGGGCCTCGGCCTCGACACCGTCGGTGTCGCGCTGACCGAACGGGGCCAGGTAAAGGTCGACGATCACTGGAAAACCAGCGTCCCCGGCATCTGGGCGATCGGCGACGCCACCCCCGGCCCGATGCTCGCCCACAAGGCCGAGGACGAGGGCACGGCGGTGGCCGAGACCATCGCCGGCCAGCACGGCCACGTTAACTACGGCGTCATCCCCGGCGTGATATACACCTCCCCCGAGGTGGCGTCGGTCGGCGAGACCGAGGAGACCCTGAAGGCCAGCGGCCGCGCCTACAAGGTCGGTAAGTTCCCCTTTCAGGGCAACGCCCGCGCCAAGTCCTACTTCATGGGTGAAGGATTCGTTAAGATCCTCGCCGACAAGGAAACCGACCGCGTCCTCGGCGCCCATATCATCGGCCCGCAGGCGGGCGAGCTCATCGCCGAGGTCTGCGTCGCGATGGAGTTCGGCGCCGCCGCCGAGGACATCGCCCGCACCTGCCACGCCCACCCGACCTGCTCGGAGGCGATCCGCGAGGCCGCCCTCGCCTGCGGCGACGGCGCCATCCACGCCTGAGGCGGAGCGGCGTCAGCGCCGCTCCAGCGCCACCGAAAAGCCGAACACGATCAATCCCATGAGCCCCAATCCCACCCCGACCCACCCGGTCGAGGCGTAGCCCCACCCGGCGGCGATCGCCAGCCCGCCGAGCCACGCCCCGGCGGCGTTGGCGATGTTGAAGGCCGCGTGCATCGAGGTCGCCGCGAGGGTCTGGGCGTCGCCGGCGACGTCCATCAGCCGGGTCTGCACCGCGGGCGCCATCGCCACCCCGAAGCCGATGCCGAAGACGCAGAGGCAGAGCATCACCGGGTTCGCCGCCGTCATCGCGAACACCGCGAAGACGACGACGCCGAACGCCATCAGCCCGCCGATCGTCCCGAGGAGCGAGCGGTCGGCGAGCGCGGTGCCGAGGAGGTTGCCGGTGACCATCCCCACCCCGAAGATTGCGAGAATGACCGGCACGAAACCCGGCGCCAGCCCCGCGACCTCGGTCGCCGTGGCGGCGATGTAGCTGAAGACCGCGAACATCCCCCCGAAGCCGACCGAGGCGAAGAGCAGCGTCAGCAGTACCTGCGGCCGCCGCAGCGCCCCGAGCTCGCGCAGCGCGCCCGCGCCCGCCTCCGCCGCCTGCCGCGGCAGCGTCGCCGAGAGGAGCCCGACCGCCAGCGCCCCGACGGCGCCGACGAGCACGAAGAGCGCCCGCCACCCGAAGAGCTGGCCGAGCCATGCCACGAGCGGGGTGCCGAGAAGCGTCGCCACGGTCAGCCCGAGCATCACCCGCCCGATCGCCCGCGCCCGCGCCCCGGCCGGCGCCACCGAGGCCGCGACGAGGGCAGCGACCCCGAAGTAGGCGCCATGCGGCAGGCCGGACAGGAAGCGCGCGACGACGAGGGTCGGCATGTTCGGCGCCACCGCGCTGGCGAAGTTGGCGAGGGCGAAGCCGAGCATGAGCAGGAGCAGCACGCCCCGCCGCGGCAGATGCGCCGCGAGGAGCGCGATCATCGGCGCGCCGATGACGACGCCGAGCGCGTAGACGCTGATCAGGTGCCCCGCGGCGGGAAGCGAGACCCCGAGGCCGCGGGCGATGTCGGGCAGGAGCCCCATGATCGCGAACTCGCCGGTGCCGATGGCGAAGCTCCCGACCGCGAGCGCGAAGATCAGCGCGGCGAGCGGCACGCGCCGGCCGGAGGGGCCGCTGGCCGCTTCATGCATCCTCGACACCTCCGGAATCGCTGACGTGCGCCCCGTCGGCCCGTCGTTCCCGGGATGCTTATGCCGGCGCGCGGGGCGGGTCTAGGTGCGCCGCAACATGATCGCCGAAGAGATCGCGCCGCTGCGGGTTGATCCGCCGGAGGTCGCCGCGGCGGAGGGTGACGCCGGCGCGGTCGAAGAAGTCGAGGATCTGGATCGCCACCTTGCGGCCGTTGTCCGTCCGGTCGCGGAAGGCGGCCGCGGTGAACCATCCGCCCTCGCTCCCGCCCTCGCTCCCTGACGAGATGGCGGTGGCGATCGCCACCATCTCGGCGGTCGTCGCCCGGAGGAAGAAGTGGTCATGGGCGATCTGGTCGACGCGCCCGAGCCGGGCGCAGAGCTTCAGCACCCGCCGCACCTCGCGCTCGTCGACCCCGAGCGCGCCGGCGAAGTCGCGGACCCGCGGCGGGCGGAAGCGCGCCTCGGCCCCGAGGCCGGGGGCGACCGCCGCCCACAAAGCCTCGTCCTCGGGCGACAGCCGGACCTCGTGGCCGGGCAGGCGGACGAAAGCGCCGTCGAGCACCGCGCGTCCGGCCTCGGCCTCGCGGCGGAGGAAGGCGAGGAAGGCGTCCTTCGGCAGCCGCGTCGCGAGGGCGAGGCGCAGGCGCTCGCGGCCGAGCCCCTGGTCCTCGGGGTTGGCGGCGTGGAAGGCCGCGAGCTCCGCCGCGAGGCTCGCCTCGAGCGTCGCGAGCCGTTCGGGCGCGATGGCGAGATCGCCGACCGACGTCGCCCCCGCCGCGGCGAACGCCGCCGCGGCCTCCGCGGCGGTCAGCGCCCGGTCGCGGGCGAAGGCGGCACGGTCGAGGAAGCCGGGGGCGCTGGCGAGGAGTGCGGCGACGGCGCGGGCGGGATCGGTCGCGCGGGCGGCGGCGAGGACGGCGAGCCGCTCCGGCGCCCGGCGCTTCCGCGCCGGGGCGCGGAGGTCGAGGAGGCGGCCGCCGCCGAGGGTGCGCCGGGCCGAGACGTCGCGGAGGACGTAACGGTCGAGCGCCGCCGCGGCCAGCGGCCGGTCGAGGACGAGCTGGACGAAACCCGCTTCCCCGGGCGCGAGCGCGCCCGCGAGCGGCACGACGCGGACCCCGACCTCGGCGGCGGCGGTGTGGAGCCGCGCCGCGGTTCCCGAGGCGATGGCCTTCGGCTCGCCCGCGAGGACGCGGAGCTCGGCGTCGATCCGGTCGGTCGGCGCATGGAGGGCGGGGGCGACGACGACGTCGCCGCGGGCGATCGCGTCGCGGGTCACGCCGTCGCCGGCGAGGTTCAGGGCGGCGCGCTGGCCGGCGACGGCGCGCGTCACCTCGGCGTTCTGGGCGCGGATGCCGCGGACCCGCGCCGCGAGACCGGAGGGCGAGACGAGGACGTGGTCGCCGACGGCGACCGCGCCGGAGAGGAGGGTGCCGGTCACCACGGTTCCCGCACCGGCGAGGGTGAAGGCGCGGTCGACCGAGAGCCGGAAGAGTCCGCCGGCGCCCCGCGCCGCGGTCGCGCGCTCGGCGTCGGCGAGGAGGGCGCGGAGGGCGTCGAGGCCCTCCCCGGTCACCGACGAGACCGGGAGGACCGGCGCGTCGCGGAGGCCGGTCGGCGCGAGGAGGGCGCGGATCGCCGCCGTCGCCTCGGCGCGCCGCTCCGGGCCGGCGAGGTCGGCCTTGGTCAGCGCGACGGCGCCGCGGTCGAGGCCGAGGAGGTCGAGGATCGCGAGGTGCTCGGCGGTCTGCGGCATCGGGCCGTCGTCGGCGGCGACGACGAGGAGCGCGAAGTCGATGCCGCCGGCGCCGGCGAGCATGGTGTGGACGAGGCGCTCGTGGCCGGGCACGTCGACGAAGCCGGTGATCGCCCCGGCCCCTCCGCCCCTGGAGAGGTCGGCGTAGGCGAAGCCGAGGTCGATGGTGATGCCGCGGGCCTTCTCCTCCTCGAGCCGGTCGGCGTCGACGCCGGTCAGGGCCTTCACCAGCGCGGTCTTGCCGTGGTCGATGTGCCCGGCGGTGCCGACGATCATGGCCGCCTCATTCCAGGGCTTCGAGGAACCCGGCCTCGTCGGCGAGGCAGCGGAGGTCGAGGACGACGGCGCCCTTCTCGATGCGGCCGAGGATCGGGCGGCGGCCGCTGCGGAGGCGGGCGGCGAGGGCCTCGGGGTCGGCGCCGGCGAGCCGGAGGCCGGCGCTCGGGATCGTCTCGACGGGGAGCGCGCCCGAGCCGATCTGGCTCGCGGTGGCGCAGGGCTCGACGGCGACGCCGAGGCGGGTGGCGACGGCGGGGGCGAGGCGCGCGGCCTGGGCGGCGATCTCGGCCAGGGGGCGGGAGAGCAGGCGCAGCGTCGGCAGGCGCTCGGCGAGGCGGTCGGGGTCGCGGTAGAGGCGGAGGGTCGCCTCGATCGCAGCGATGCGGATCTTGTCGAGGCGGAGGACGCGCTTCAGGGGGTTGCGGTTGACGGCCGCGACGAGCTCGGCGCGGCCGACGACGAAGCCGGCCTGCGGGCCGCCGAGGAGCTTGTCGCCGGAAAAGGTGACGAGGTCGGCGTTCGCCACCGCCTCGCGCACGGTCGGCTCGCGGGCGAGGCCGTAGGCGGCGAGATCGACGAGGGTGCCCGAGCCGAGGTCGTTGACGAGGGGGAGCCCGGCCTCGCGGGCGATGGCGTGGAGCTCGGGCGCGGCGACCTCGGCGGTGAAGCCCTCGATCCGGTAGTTCGAGGGGTGGACCTTGAGGAGGAGGCCGGTCTCCGGGCCGATGGCGGCGCGGTAGTCCCTCGCGTGGGTGCGGTTGGTCGTGCCGACCTCGCGCAGGTGGACGCCGGCCTGGGCCATGATGTCGGGCATGCGGAAGGCGCCGCCGATCTCGATGAGCTCGCCCCGCGAGACGATCGCCTCGCGCCCCTGCCCGACGGTGTTGAGGGCGATCAGAACGGCGGCGGCGTTGTTGTTGACGACGGTCGCGTCCTCGGCGCCGGTCAGCTCGCGGAGGAGGCCGCGGAGGTGGCTGTCGCGCTCGCCGCGGCGGCCGGTGTCGAGGTCCATCTCGAGCGCCGACGGCTCGCGCATGGCGGCGACGGCGGCGGCGATGGCCTCCTCGGCGAGGAGGGCGCGGCCGAGGTTGGTGTGGAGCACCGTCCCCGTCAGGTTGAAGACCGGCCGGAGTGCGGAGGGCGCGTCGAGGCGGGCGGCGACGGCGGCGGCGTAGTCGGCGGCGGGCTCGGTGCCGGCGCGGACCTCGGCGAGGAGGGCGCGGAGGGCGTCGGTGACGGCGGTGCGGCCGTGCCGCGCGACGAGAGGCGCACCTTCGTCGCGGAGGAAGCGGTCGACGGAGGGGAGGGCGCGGAGGGCGGGGGCGTCCATCATCGAGACCTCTGCGAGAGGCGCGGGGGGTGTGCGAAGGGCGCGGAATCGCGCGCCGTCTCGCGCGCGAGACGATAGCTAAGTATCTGATATTGCGGTAATATGTTAGTTCTGTTAACCAACCGTCCATACCTGTTAACGTGCGATGGCACGGGCTGCGGGCAGAGGCTTTCAGAAGCCGACGAGGAAGGGGTCGAACCCCGCGCGGCGCCAGTCGGTGTCGCGCATCAGCGTGTCGAGGCCGAGGCTCGCCACGTCGTCGGCGATGGCCTCGAGCGCGGTGTCCTTGTTCTGGTAGAGGATCTTTACCCACGAGTGGCACTCGTCGCAGACCTCGGCCTTGATGACCGCGTCCTCGCCGAGGGCGCGGTAGGAGATGCCCTTGGTCGAGCCGCAGGCGAGGCACTTGATCCGGACCTCGTTCCACAGCGTCGCGCAGGTCGGGCAGGCGGCGTAGCGGGCGCCCTCGATGCGCACCGTTCCGAGCACCACCGACGACGCCGGGCGCCCGCCGCAGCACGGGCAGACCCCGACCCGGACCGGGACGAGCCGCTCGCCGTCGAGGGTGGCGGCGAGACGCGCGGCGTGGACCTGCACCGCCGCCGCCACCCAGAGGTGCGGGGCGGCGTCGGCGACGGGGATGTCGTCGGAGAGCACGTTGGCGAGGAGCCAGCCGCGGGTCTCGGCGTCGGCCGCCCGCACCGCGTCGAGGGCGGCGCGCGACGCCTCGGGCATGTCGATGGCGCCGGCCGCGGCGAGGAGGGCGTCGAGCGTGGCGGCGAGCCCGGTGTCGAGCCCGGTGTCGGTGGCGAGCGTGAGCCGGTCGACGGGCGGCATCCGGCTCTCGCGCGCGAGGGCGACGCGCGCCTCGGGGAGCGCGGCGACCGGGGGGAGGCTGCCGGCGAGCGCCGCCTGGACCTCGGCGAGGTCGGCGAGGAGGGCGAGGTAGGGCGCGAGACGGCTGCCCGCCGCGAGGTGGCGGAGCCGCTCGGCCCGGCGCCGGAACAGGCGCACGGGCTCGGGCAGGATCACGAAGGGCGGCTGGGCGATGGACCCGATCTTCGACGGGTCGGGGACGAGCTCTGGCATGGTTCCTCCGGGCCGGACCGGCCACGGGCCGTGGACGTCGAGCCTATTCCGCCGGGCCGGCGCGGTCGAGTCGCGCGAGCTCGCGCAGCCACTTGCGGTGATGCCGCCACGCCCAGCCGCCGCTGACGGTGCCCCGGGTCATCGCCCGGAGCGTCCCCCGCGTCCAGATCGCGGCGTAGACGTGCACGATCCAGGCGAGGATGATCAGCACCGCGGCGATCGCGTGGGTGATCGTCGCGATCCGCCGGACCTCGATCGAGACGATTCCGCCGAAGTACTGCTCCCACATCATCACCCCGCTGACGATGAGGACGACGATGAGCGCGCTCATCGCCCAGAACACGAGCTTCTGGCCGGCGTTGTACTTGCCGAGCTCGGGCAGCGCCTCGTCCTTGCCGGTGAGGACCTCGCCGGGGTGCGAGATCCACACGGCATCCTCGCGGCGCGGCAGGTTCAGGCGCACCATGCGCAGGAAGAGGACGAAGAAGCTCGCGAAGAGGACGACGCCGATCCACGGATGGAGGAAGCGCGCCGTCTGCCCGCCGCCGAAGAGGCCGGTGAGGAAGTAGAGCGACGGGTGGAAGAAGCCGAGGCCCGAGATCAGGAGCAGGATCAGGCAGGCGGCGGTCAGCCAGTGGTTGGCCCGGGTGAACGGGCCGTAGCGCCGGACCTCGACCGGGAGCTTCGAGACGATGCGGTCGCCGGACTGCGAGTAGGTGCGCTCGGTCATTCGTCGTCCTCCCGGTCGACGAGATCCTGGGCGTGCTCGCGGTCGCGGGGCGTGACCTCGTTGGCGCGGGCGAGCAGGCCGTGCACGGTCGCGCCGACGGCGGCGACCCCGATCGCGGCGAGGCCGACGACCTTGGTCACGCCCTTCCACGCCTCGACCACCGGCGAGATCTGCGGATCCGCCGGCAGGCCGGCGTAGATCTCGGGGCGGTCGGCATGGTGCAGCACGTACATGACGTGGGTGCCGCCGACGCCCTGCGGATCGTAGAGGCCGGCGTTGGCGAAGCCGCGGCTCTTGAGATCGGCGATGCGCTCCTCGGCGTGGGCGATCTGCTCGTCCTTGGGGCCGAAGGTGATGCACTGGGTCGGGCAGGCCTTGGCGCAGGCCGGGCCCTCGCCCATCGCGACGCGGTCGGAGCAGAGGGTGCACTTGTAGGCGACGTGGGTCTTCTTCGAGATCCGCGGGATGTCGAACGGGCAGCCCGAGACGCAGTAGCCGCAGCCGATGCAGTTCTCGTGGATGAAGTCGACGATGCCGTTCGAGTACTGGACGATGGCGCCGGGCGCCGGGCAGGCCTTGAGGCAGCCCGGGTCCTCGCAGTGCATGCAGCCGTCCTTGCGGATCAGCCACTCGAGGTTGCCGGTCTCCTCGTTGTCCCACTCGGTGAAACGCATGAGCGTGAAGTTCTCGGGCGTCAGGTCGTGGGGGTTGGTGTAGGAGCCGAGGTTCTCCTCGATCTCGGGATGGGTGTCGTTCCACTCGACGCACGCCGACTGGCAGGCCTTGCAGCCGATGCACTTCGACACGTCGATGAGCTTCGCGACCTTGGTGAGCTGCCGCTCGGGCGGCGGCAGGTCGGTGGTCGCCGACCGGCGGACGACGTCGGTCGGCAGCAGGTTCGAGTCGAGCGCCTCGACGGGCGGGTTCGAGACCGCCGTCAGGGGTTCGGGTGCCAGGGTCATGCCACGGTCCCTCCCGGTGCGCTCGATTTCTCGACGTTGACGAGGAACGCCTTGAACTCCGGCGTCTCGACGTTGGCGTCACCGACGAACGGCGTCAGCGAGTTCGGGCCGAAGCCCTTGCGCGCCGCCCCGGTGAAGCCCCAGTGCAGCGGAATGCCGATGACGTGCACGGTCTTGCCGTCGCAGGTCAGCGGCTTCAGGCGCTTGGTCACCACCGCCTTGGCCCAGACCTCGCCGCGCTTCGACCAGACGCGCACCCAGTCGCCGGCGTCGATGCCCTTCTCGCCGGCGAGCTCGACCGAGATCTCGACGAAGAACTCGGGCTGGAGCGCGGCGTTCACCCGGTTGTGCTTGGTCCAGTAGTGGAAGTGCTCGGTCAGGCGGTAGGAGGTGCCGACGTAGGGGTACTCGGCGAGGTCGTCGAGCGAGGCGAAGGTCGCCACGTCGCTCTCGAAGACCCGCGCCACCGGGTTGCCCCGCATCTTCGGGTTCAGCACGTTGGCGATCGGCGCCTCGAAGGGCTCCATGTGGGTCGGGAACGGCCCGTCGCGCATCATGCCCCGGGTGAAGAAGCGCGAGACCCCTTCCTGGTTCATGATGAACGGCATGACCTCGCCCGGGGGCGCGGTGACGGCGATGTCGGGCACGTCGTAGCCCGACCATTTCGCCCCGTCCCACTCGATGAGCTTGCGCGACGGATCCCAGGGCTTGCCCTCCATGTCGCAGGAGGCGCGGTTGTAGAGGATGCGCCGGTTGAGCGGCCAGGAGAACGCCCACTTGGCGTAGGCGCCGGTGGCGTCGGGGTCCTCGTTGTCCCGGCGCGCCATGTTGTTGCCGTTCTCGTTCCAGCAGCCCGAGTAGATCCAGCAGGCGCCCATCGTCGAGCCGTCGTCGCGCATCTGGCTGAAGTTGAGGAGCTGCTGGCCCTCGTCGAGCGCGACCTTCGTCGGGTCGGTCGCGTCCATCAGCGGGGCGAGCGCCCGGCCGTTGAGTTCGCGGGCGAGCTCCTCGGCGGTCGGGTCGCCCTCGTCGGCGTAGTCCCACGAGAGGTTCAGGATCGGATCGGGGACGGTGCCGCCCTCCTGCCGGTAGAGCTCGCGCACCCGGAGGAAGATCTGGGCCATGATCCAGGTGTCGAGCCTGGCCTCGCCGATCGGCTTCTGCCCCGGCCAGTGCCATTGCAGCCAGCGGCCGGAGTTGACGAGGCTGCCCTCGTCCTCGGCGAAGCACGAGGACGGGAGCTGGATCACCTCGGTCTCGATCGAGGCGGTGTCGACGTCGTTGTGGACGCCGTGGTTCTCCCAGAAGCGCGCCGTCTCGGTCTCGAGCGGGTCGATGGTGACGAGGAGCTCGAGCTTCGACAGCGCCGAGGTCAGCTTGCCGCGGTTCGGGAAGGCGAGGAGCGGGTTGAATCCCTGGCAGAAGTAGAGGTTGACCTTGCCCTCGTTCATCAGCTCGAACATCCGCAGGATGTCGTAGTTCGGCACGTCGAGCTTCATCAGGTAGTCGTAGCACCAGTCGTTCTCGGCGGTGGCGTGGTCGCCCCACATGGCCTTCATGAACGAGACCATGAACTTGCCGTAGTTCTGCCAGTAGCTCGTCTGGTTCGGCCGGAGCGGCTTGAACACCCGGGTCGACATGTAGGTCTCGAAGTCCGTCTCCTTCTCCGTCGGCTGGTTGAGGTAGCCGGGGAGCAGGTTCGACATGAGGCCGATGTCGGTGAGGCCCTGGATGTTCGAGTGGCCGCGGAGCGCATTCATGCCGCCGCCGCGCACGCCGATGTTGCCGAGGAGGAGTTGCAGCATCGCCATGCCGCGGATGTTCTGCGCCCCCTTGGAGTGCTGGGTCCAGCCGAGCGCGTACATCGACGTCATCGTCCTGGTCGGCGACGCGCATTCGCCGATCATCTCGGCGATGTGGAGGAACTTCTCCTTCGGCGTGCCGCAGATCCGCTCCACCATCTCGGGGGTGTAGATCGAGACGTGCTTCTTGAGCAGTTGCCAGACGCAGCGCGGGTGCTCGAGCGTCGGGTCGGTCAGCGCGAAGCCGTCGTCGCCGATCTGGTAGTCCCACGAGCTCTTGTCGTAGTCGCGCTTCTCCTCGTCATAGCCGGTGAAGAGGCCGTCGGACCAGCCGAACTCGTCCTTCACCAGGAGGGAGGCGTTGGTGAAGTTGCGGACGTACTCCCACTGGACCTTGTCGTTCTCGATGCACCAGCGGATCATCCCCATCAGGAAGGCGATGTCGCTGCCCGGCCGGATCGGCGCGTAGTAGTCGGCGACCGACGCGGTGCGGGTGAAGCGCGGGTCGACGACGATCAGCCGGGCGCCGCGATGCGCCTTGGCCTCGGTCACCCACTTGAAGCCGCAGGGGTGCGCCTCCGCCGCGTTGCCGCCCATCACGACGACGAGGTCGGTGTTCTTGATGTCGGTCCAGGAGTTCGTCATCGCTCCGCGGCCAAAAGTCGGGCCCAAACTGGACACCGTGGGGCCGTGTCAGACGCGCGCCTGGTTGTCGAATCCTGCGACGCCGAACGCCTTGATGACCTTCGCGGTCGCCCAGGCGGTCTCGTTCGTGGTTGCGGAAGCGGCGAGGAAGCCGGTCGTCGTCCAGCGGTTGACCGGCACGCCCGCGTCGTTGTGCGTGACGAGGTTCGCGTCGCGGTCGTCCTTCATCGCCCGGGCGATCTTGTCGAGCGCCTCCTCCCAGGAGATCGGCTCGAAGCGGTCGCCGCCGGGCGCGCGCCGCATCGGCTGCGTCAGGCGGGTCTCGGAGTGGATGAAGTCCTCGAGCGCCGCGCCCTTCGGGCAGAGCGTCCCGCGGTTGGTCGGGTGGTCGATGTCGCCCTCGATGTGCGTGATCCGCGCCGAGGGGTCGGACCTCACGTCGCCCTGCGAGTACATGATGACCCCGCAGGCCACCGAGCAGTAGGGGCAGGTGTTGCGGGTCTCGGTCGTGCCGGTGAGCTTGAAGGCCCGGACGTGGGCCGCCTCCGCGGCTTCGGCTTCGCCGAAGCCCATCGCCCCGAGCGATGTCGCCGCCACGCCCGCGCCCGCCAGCCTCAAGAAGCCGCGCCGCGAGAGGTCCACGTTCATCGTCGCCTCCCTTTTGCCTGTCATTCCGATGGGTACCTCAGAGGATATCGCCAAGGGCGCCGCGGTCAAGCTCCGTCACCCGGCCGTTTCCCGGCTGTTCCCGGTGGCGCGAGCGAGTGCCGGGCGGGTGCCGGGGGCCGATGGACGCGCGCGGCGGTCTCGCCTAAGAACCGTCGAAGATGTCCGACGGAACCGCCACTCCCCCCGCCGCCGCCAGCGCATCCGAGGCGCCGCTCGACGCCGCGCTCCTGCGTTCGGTCATCGACGCCGCGCCGGACGCCATCGTCACCATCGGCCCGACCGGGATCATCGCGAGCTTCAGCCCGGCCGCGGAGCGGCTGTTCGGCTACGCCGGCGACGAGGTGATCGGGCTGAACGTCAGCGTCCTGATGCCCGAGCCCTACCGCGGCGAGCACGACGGCTATCTCTCGCGCTACCTCGCCACCGGCGAGCGTCACATCATCGGCATCGGGCGCACGGTGACCGCGGCGCACAAGTCGGGCCGGACCTTCCCGATCGAGCTCGCCGTCGGCGAGGCGCGGATCGGCGACGCCCGGATCTTCACCGGCTTCATCCGCGACATCTCGGAGCGGGTCGCGTCCGAGGCGCGCACCCGGATGCTCCAGGAGGAGCTCTCCCACGTCGGGCGGCTCTCGGCGATGGGCGAGATCGCCACGACGATCGTCCACGAGCTGAACCAGCCGCTGACCGCGATCGCCAACTTCGGCGAGGCGGCGCGGCGGCTGGTCGAGGCCGGCGACACCTCGGGCCGCGCCGCGACCTACATCGAGAAGGCGGTGGCGCAGGCGCACCGCGCCAGCGAGATGATCCGCCGGCTCCGCGCCTTCGTCTCGCGCGGCGCGAGCGAGCGCGAGACGATCGCCGTCAACGACGTCGTGCGCGAGGCGGCGCGCCTCGCCATCGTCGGTGCCGCCGACCGCCAGATCGACACCCGCTTCGCGCTCGCCGACGGCCTGCCCGAGATCGTCGCCGACCGCATCCAGGTGCAGCAGGTGGTGGTGAACCTGATCCGCAACGGCATCGACGCGATGCGCGACGCCGCGACGCCGGCGCCGGCGCTCGTCGTCGCGACCGATTTCGTCCGCGACGAGGACGGGACCGGGGCGGCGGCGGTGCGCATCTCGGTCACCGACAACGGTCCCGGGGTGCTGCCGGGGACCGAGGTCTTCGCGCCGTTCGTGACGACGAAGGCCGGCGGCATGGGCATCGGCCTGCCGGTCAGCCGCTCGATCGTCGAGGCCCACGGCGGACGCATCTGGACGGGCGAGGCCGCGGGCGGCGGCGCGGTCTTCGCCTTCACCCTGCCGGTCGCCCCGTGAGCGGAGACGTCGTGACCGCGCGGGCGGTCTACGTCGTCGACGACGACGCCGGCGTCCGCGAGTCGCTCGAGGCGCTCCTCGCCGCCAACGGCCATGCCGTCGTCGCCTGCGCCTCGGCGGCGGACTTCCTCGCGCGCTTCGAGCCCGCGGTCGCGGCCTGCATCCTCCTCGACGTGCGCCTGCCGGGGATGGACGGGCTCACCCTGCTCGAGACGCTCGGCGCCCGCCGTCAGGGGGTGCCGGTGGTGATGATGACCGCCCACGGCGACGTGCCGATGGCGGCGCGCGCCATGCGCGCCGGCGCCGCGGACTTCGTCGAGAAGCCGTTCGCGCCCGCGGCCCTGCTCGCGAGCCTCGCCGGCGCGATGACGCGCACGGCGCCCGCCGCGGAGGCCGATCCCGCGATCGCCGGGCGCTTCGAGTGCCTGACGCCGCGCGAGCGCGAGGTGATGGAGCGCATGGTCGAGGGCCTGCCGAACAAGCTCATCGCCCACGCCCTCGGCATGAGCCCGCGGACGGTCGAGGTTCACCGCGGCCGGGTGATGCAGAAGACCGGGGCCGGCAGCCTCGCCCAGCTCGTCCGCCTCGCCATCCGCGCCGGCCGGGTGCCCGGCGACGGGTAAGGGAGATTGCGGACTCGCCTCGGCGGTCGCTCCCGGCGCAGCATGGTCGCGAACGCCCGGCGGAACCGGCCGGGCGGGAACCCGGACTGCGCAGACAATGACCGACGCCTTCCTCGTGCGGATCATCGATGACGACGCTGCCGTGCGCGAGTCGCTCGAGGCGCTGCTCGTCGTCGCCGGGCACGCGGTCTCGGCCTACGACTCGGCCGAGGCCTATCTCGACGCGCCCGCCGACGGCGCGGGGGGGTGCATCCTCCTCGACCTCCACATGCCGGGGATGGGCGGCCTCGGGCTGATGGAGGCGCTGTACGGGCGGCGCGGCAGCCCGCCCGTCGTGGTGCTGACGGCGGCGCGGGAGGCGCCGCTCCATGCCCGTGCCCGCGCCCTCGGCGCCCGGGCGGTGCTGACCAAGCCGGTGACCCAGGCGCTGCTGCTCGAGACGCTCGCCGCACTCGGGGCGGTGCGGGTGTAGGGGTTTTTCCCGACTGTTACTCCCCCGCGTCTCCGGTCTTGATCCGCCGTGCCGATCGTCGTTCCCGGGACTGCCGCGGGAGCCGCATGGAGGGGATGCAATGGACCTTGTCGTCACCGACCGCGCGCGCCGGACCGGCGCCGGCCGCGAGGGCGAGGCCGGGTGGGCCCGTGGCCGCGACGTCCGCCTCGGGCGCGGGCAGGCGCTCTTCTTCGAGGGCGACCCGGCGGTGCATTTCTACGAGGTCGTCGCCGGCACGGTGCGCTGCTGCCGGCTCGTCGCCGACGGCCGCCGCACGATCCTGCGCTTCGCCGGCCTCGGCAGCTTCCTCGGCATCGGCTGCGTCGACCGCTACGGCTACACCGCCGAGGCCGTCACCGAGGTGACGGTGCGCGGCCACCGCCTTTCGGGGCTCGAGGCGGCGATGGCCGACGCCGGCCTCCGCGCCCGCGTGCTTTCGGCGCTGCGCGAGGAGCTCGCGGCGACGCGCGGCCAGATGATGCTGCTCGGGCGGATGAGCGCGGCGGAGCGGCTCGCGGCGTTTCTCGTCGGCTACGCCACCCGCGGGCCGCGGGTCGACGGCTGCATCGAGCTGCCGATGACGCGGAGCGACGTCGCCGACCACCTCGGGCTGACCGTCGAGACGGTGAGCCGCAAGCTCCACGAGCTCGACGCCCTCGGGCTGATCCGCATCGAGACGCCGAGCCGGATCCGCATCCTCGAGCCCGACCGCATCGAGGCGATCGCCGAGGCGGCCTGAGCTTCGGGGTCGCCGCTAGAGCGGCCGGTACATGACGAGGGCGTCGACGTAGCCGTGGGCCGGGTGGCGGAAGGCGCCGGGCAGGCGGCCGGCGACCGCGAAGCCCGCGGCCTCCCAGGTGGCGATGGCGCGGGCGTTGGTCGCGACGACGAAGTTGTACTGCATCGCCCGGAAGCCCGCGGCCTTCGCCGTCTCGAGGGAGTGCGCGAGCATCGCGCGGGCGACGCCCTTGCCCTGCGCCGCGGGGGCGGTGGCGTAGCCGGCGTTGGCGACGTGGGCGCCGTTGCCCGTCTGGTTCGGGCGCAGGTAGTAGGTGCCGAGCGCCTGCCCGTCCGCCTCGGCGAGGAAGACGCGGGTGCCGGGCCGGCCCCAGCCCCAGTAGGCGAGCGCGCCGGCGCGGCCGCCGTCGGGGGGTGCGCAGAACACCGCGCCGGTGGCGCAGATCGGCGCGAGGATCGCGGCGACGGCGTCCTCGTCTTCGGGGAGGGCGGGGCGGATGAGCATGGGGCCGCTCTCTGCCTCATATGCCCCAGCTTGTCGAGAGACGCGCGGCGGGCGCCCGATGGCAGACAAAAGGATCGCCGCGACGGCTCGGCCGTGCGGCGATCAGGGAGCGGTGCGGCGGTCAGTCGGCAGGTCGGGCGGACAGGCAGTGATCCGCGTCCGCGCACCGCGGGCAGGCAATCGGCAAGGGTGGGGTCAGGCGAGGACGGGCAGGTAGAGCGCGGCGAGGATCGTCACGCAGACCCCGGCGAGGCCGGCGGCCTCGCGGACGAGGGTGGCGCGGTTGCGGGCGAACATCCGGCGGGCATCCTGCAGCATGGCGAAAGTCCTGTTTCGATCCGGTTTGTTCCTGAAGTGTTCTCACATTCTTAACTGGGTGTCAAGAAATGTCGTGAACGAAGGCGGAACATGTGAGCCGCGGCGGCTAACCCACGGAGAGCATTCGGATCGCGCGGTCGCGCTGCATGAGCCAGAGGAGGACGCGCGCGGCCCGGCCGCGGGGCGACTCGAGCTCGGGGTCCTGGTCGAGGAGGAAGCGCGAATCGTCCTGGGCCATGCGCATGAGGTCGGCCTGGGTTTCGAGGTCGGCGATGCGGAACTTCGGAAGGCCGGACTGCGCCACGCCGATCAGGTCGCCGGCGCCGCGGATCTTCAGGTCCTCCTCGGCGATGCGGAAGCCGTCCTCGGTCTCGCGGAGGATCTCGAGGCGGGCCTGCGCGGTCTCGCCGAGGGGCGGGTCGTAGAGGAGGACGCAGGTCGACTTGCCCGCGCCGCGGCCGACGCGGCCGCGGAGCTGGTGGAGCTGGGCGAGGCCGAAGGCCTGGGCGCCCTCGATCACCATGATCGTCGCGTTCGGCACGTCGACGCCGACCTCGATCACCGTCGTCGCGACGAGGAGCCGCGTCCGCCCGGCGGCGAAGTCGGCCATGCCTGCGTCGCGGCTCGCCGCCGGCATCTGGCCGTGGACGAGGCCGACCCCGTCGCCGAGCGCGAGGCGCAGGCTCGCGTAGCGTTCCTCGGCGGCGGTCATCTCGGCGGTCTCGGACTCGCCGACGAGGGGGCAGACCCAGTAGGCCTGCCGGCCCTCGGCGAGGGCCTTGCGCAGGTGCTCGACCACCTCGCCGGTGCGCCCGGCCGAGACGAGGGCGGTCTCGACCGGCTGGCGGCCGGGCGGCTTCTCGTCGAGGATCGAGAGGTCCATGTCGCCGTACTGCGCCAGCGCCAGCGAGCGCGGGATCGGGGTCGCTGTCATCACCAGCACGTCGGCGGCGGCGCCCTTGTCGGCGAGGTCCATGCGCTGGCGGACGCCGAAGCGGTGCTGCTCGTCGACGACGACGAGGCGGAGGTCGTGGAAGTCGACGTCCTTCTGGAAGAGCGCGTGGGTGCCGACGAGAATGTCGATCTCGCCGGCGGCGAGGGCCGCGACCCGCGCCCGGCGCTCGGCGCCCTTGTCGCGTCCGGTCAGGACCGCGAGGCGCACGCCGGCGGCCTCGGCGAGGGGGGCGAGCGAGAGCAGGTGCTGGCGGGCGAGGATCTCGGTCGGGGCCATCATCGCCGCCTGGCCGCCGGCCTCGACCGCGGCGAGCATGGCGAGGAGGGCGACGAGGGTCTTGCCGGCGCCGACGTCGCCCTGGAGCAGGCGGTTCATGCGGAGCGGCGCCGCCATGTCGGCGGTGATCTCGGCGACGGCCCGGGTCTGGGCGCCCGTGGGCGCGTAGGGCAGCGCGGCGAGGACCCGTCCCTGGAGCCGGCCGTCGCCGCGGGTGGCGATGCCGCGGCTGCGCTTCATCCGGCTCCGGGCGATGGCGAGGGTGAGCTGGTGCGAGAGGAGCTCGTCGTAGGCGAGGCGCTCGCGAGTCTTCGCCGCGGGGGAGAGGTCGGCGGGGCCCTCGGGCGCGTGGGCGGCGGCGAGCGCCGGGCGCCAGTCGGGCCAGCCCTGTTGGCGCTTGAGGCTCGGCTCGATCCACTCGGGGAGGTCGGGGGCGAGCGCGACCGCCGAGGCGGCGGCCTTGACCATCGTCTTGAGGGGGAGCCCCTGGGTCAGCGGGTAGACGGGCTCGTACTCGGGCAGCGCCTCGGCCTCCTCGGGGCGGAGGACGTGGTCGGGATGGACGATCTGGGCGATGCCGTCGAAGACCTCGACCTTGCCCGAGACGATGCGGCGCTGGCCGGACGGCAGCGACCGCCGGAGCGAGTCGGGGTAGGCGTGGAAGAAGACGAGCTGGAACTCGGTCAGCGCGTCGCGGACGAAGACGCGGTAGGGGCGGCTGCGGCTGCTGCCCGGCTGGTGCATGCCGACGACGACCTCGACGGTCGCGACCTCGCCCGGGCGGACCTCGCGGACCGAGGTGCGGAGGCGGCGGTCGATGCCGCCGGTCGGCAGGGTGAGGGCGAGGTCGGCGGGGCGCTCGATCTCCATCCTGCCGAGGAGCTTGGCGATCTTCGGCCCGACCCCGTCGAGCGAGGTCAGGTCGGCGAAGAGCGGGAAGAGGATGTCGGGGCGGCTCATGTGCGCCCGTTATCGGCGATCGCGAGCCCCTCGCGCAACGTCAGGTGCGCAGGCGGTAGCCGGTGCGGAACATCCAGGCGACGATGGCGAGGCAGAGGAGCGTGAAGGCGGCGATCGCGGCGAGGGAGTAGCCGACCGCGACGTCGGCCATGCCGAAGAACGACCAGCGGAAGCCCGAGATCAGGTAGACGACCGGATTGAAGAGGGTGATCGTCTGCCAGAGCGGCGGCAGCATGGTGATCGAGTAGAAGGCGCCGCCGAGGAAAACGAGCGGGTTGATGATGAGCAGCGGCACGAGCTGGAGCTGCTCGAAGTTCCCCGCCCAGATGCCGATGATGAAGCCGAAGAGGCTGAAGCTGACGCAGGTGAGGGCGAGGAAGACGAGCATCGCCAGCGGGTGCTGGATCGGCAGGTGGACGAAGAGGCTCGCGGTGCCGAGGATGATGAGGCCGATGATCATCGACTTGGTGGCGGCGGCGCCGACGTAGCCGATGACGATCTCGAGGTAGGAGACCGGGGCGGAGAGGATCTCGTAGATGGTGCCGACGAACTTCGGGAAGTAGATGCCGAAGGAGGCGTTGGAGATCGACTGCATCAGCACGGTCAGCATGATGAGCCCGGGGACGATGAAGGCGCCGTAGGCGATGCCGTCGACCTCCTGGATGCGCGAGCCGATCGCGGTGCCGAAGACCACGAAGTAGAGCGACGTCGAGATCACCGGAGCGACGAGGCTCTGGAGCAGGGTGCGGTAGGCGCGCATCATCTCGGTGCTGTAGATCGCCCAGACGCCACGCCAGTTCATGCCGGTTCCTTCCTGACGAGGTCGACGAAGATGTCCTCGAGCGAGTCCTGGCTCGTCTGCACGTCGCGGAGGACGAGGCCGGCGGCGGCGAGGTCGCGGAGGAGCGCGGTGATGCCGGTGCGCTGGGCCTCGGTGTCGTAGGAGTAGGCGAGGCTGGTGCCGTCCTCGGAGCGGACGAGGTCGTAGGCCGCGAGCGCCGCGGGCACCGCCTCGACCGGGGAGCGGAGCTCGATCGTCATCCGCTTGCGGCCCATGCGGCGCATCAGCGCGTCCTTCTCCTCGACGAGGAGGATCTGGCCGTGGTTGATGACGGCGACGCGGTCGGCCAGCGCCTGGGCCTCCTCGAGGTAGTGGGTGGTGAGGATGGTCGTCGTTCCCTGGTCGCGGAGCTCGCGGACGACGTCCCACATGCCCTTGCGGAGCTCGACGTCGACGCCCGCGGTCGGCTCGTCGAGGAAGAGGACCGCGGGCTCGTGGGCGAGGGCCTTGGCGATGAGGACGCGGCGCATCATCCCGCCCGAGAGCTCCTGGATCCTGTTGTCACGCTTGTCCCAGAGCGCGAGGCGCTTCAGCAGCGTTTCGATGTAGGCGTCGTCCGGCGGCATGCCGAAGAGGCCGCGGGAGAAGCGCACGGTGTTCGCGACCTTCGAGAAGATGTCGAGCTTCACCTCCTGCGGCACGAGGCCGATCGACTGGCGGCTGGCGCGGAAGTCGCTGACGACGTCGTGGCCGAGCACCGCGATCGAGCCCGAGGTCAGGCGGGTGATCCCGCAGGTGATCGAGATGAGCGTGGTCTTTCCGGCACCGTTCGGCCCGAGCAACGCGAGGACCTCGCCGCGCTCGATCTCGAGGCTGACGCCCTTCAGGGCCTCGAAGCCCGAGTCGTAGACCTTGCGGACGTCGCGGATCGAGACGGCGGATGGCATGCGGCGGGTTCCTCCCGGGGGGCCGAAGCTACCGAAGCTAGGCGGCGTGCCGCGATCGGCAAGGGGTCATCGGGAGGTCATCGGGCCGGGGGCTTTCCCCGGGCGATGCGCTCGGGGAGCGGGTAGAGCGCGGCGAAGCGGGCGCGGACGACGAGGACGAAGAGCGCGACCGCGCCGAGCTGGTGGACGATCGCCACCGGCAGCGGCGCGCCGTGGAGGACGGTGACGACGCCGAGGACGAGCTGGAGCGCGAGCATCGCCATCATCGCCGCGAAGGCGCCGCGGACGTGGCCGAGGGCGCTGCGGCGGCTGCGGAGGAAGGCGAGAAGCCCGAGGAGGAAGAGGAGGTAGCCGACGACGCGGTGGTTCCACTGCACGAGGGCGGGGTTCTCGAGGAAGTTCGTCCAGGCGGGCACGAGCGCGAAGGCGCCGGAGGGGACGAGCTCGCCCCCCATCAGCGGCCAGTCGGTGTAGGCGCGGCCGGCGTCGATGCCGGCGACGAGGGCGCCGAGGACGATCTGGAGGAAGGTGACGGCGACGAGGGCCGTCCCCCACGTCATCAGCGCCGCGCTGCGCTGGCGGCGGGCCTGGAGGAGGTCGGCCTCGGGGCGGCCGAGGCGGAGGACGTACCAGGCGATGAGCCCGAGGATGGCGAAGGCGAGGCCGAGGTGGATGGCGAGGCGGTAGGAGGCGACGGCGATCATGCCCCGCTCGAGGCCCGAGGCGACCATCCACCAGCCGATCGCCCCCTGGAGCCCGCCGAGGACGCCGAGGCCGAGGAGGCGGGGCGTCCAGCCCGGCGGGATTTGGCGGCGGACGGCGAACCAGAGGAAGCCGAGCGCCCAGACCGCGCCGATGGCCCGGCCGAGCTGGCGGTGGCTCCACTCCCACCAGTAGATGCGCTTGAACTCGGCGAGGGTCATGCCGTGGTTCAGCGTCTCGTACTGGGGGCTCGCCCGGTACTTGTCGAACTCGGCGGTCCACGCCGCCTCGCCCGACGGCGGCATCGCGCCGGCGACGGGGCGCCACTCGGTGATCGACAGGCCGGAGTCGGTCAGCCGGGTCAGGCCGCCGACGGCGATCATGACGACGAGGAGGGCGAAGAGCAGCGCGAGCCAGACCCGGATCGCGCCGCGCGCGCTCGGCGGGCGGCTGGCGCGGGCCGGGGCCGGCGCGGGCTCGGCGGGCGTCGCGCCCACCTCCTCGAAGATGCTGCGGCGTTTCTTCATCGCGGGCCATCTATTCAGGGCGGCGCGGCGCGGCAAGCCCTATCTCCCGCTGCCGGGGGAACAGCGCTTGACGCAAGATGCGGGCCGTACCACCTAGAGGACGACCGTCGGCGCGGGAGCTCCCGCGCCGATCACCCGGATCGTTTCGCGGTCGCCGACCGCGCGCCCCTTTGGAGAGCCGCATGGACCTGCAAGCCCCGCCGCCCGCGCCGATCAAGGACGGAACCGAGGCGACCTTCATGGCCGACGTGATCGAGGCCTCGATGGAGGTGCCGGTCATCGTCGACTTCTGGGCGCCGTGGTGCGGGCCGTGCAAGCAGCTCGGGCCGGCGCTCGAGAAGGCGGTGACCGAGGCCAAGGGCAAGGTGCGGCTCGTCAAGGTCGACGTCGACCAGAACCAGCGGATCGCCCAGCAGATGCGGGTGCAGTCGATCCCGGCGGTCTTCGCCTTCGTCGGCGGCCAGCCCGTCGACGGCTTCATGGGCGCGCAGACGCCGGCGCAGATCAAGGCCTTCGTCGAGCGGCTGATCGCGATGTCGGGCGGCAACGCCGGGCTCGAGGAGGCGATCGGCGCCGCCGAGGAGATGCTCGGGCAGGGCGACGCCGCCGGTGCCGCGGAGGTGTTCGCCGCCGTCCTCCAGGAGGAGGAGGGCAACCCCGCGGCGATCGCCGGGCTCGCCCGTGCCCACCTCGCCCTCGGCGACACCAATCGGGCGCGCGAGATCCTCGCGCTCGTCCCCAAGGAGAAGGCGAACGACGCCGCGATCCTCGCCGCGCAGGCGCGGATCGATCTCGCCGAGGCGAGCGCCGACGCCGGCGAGACCGGCGAGATCGAGGCGCGGCTCGCGGCCGACCCCGACGACCACCAGGCGCGCTACGACCTCGCGATGGCGCTGGTCGGCAAGGGCGACTCCGCCGGCGCGATCGAGGCGCTGCTCGAGCTCTTCCGCCGCGACCGCGAGTGGAACGAGGCGGCGGCGAAGACCCAGCTCTTCAAGCTCTTCGACAGCCTCGGGCCCAAGGACGAGGCGGCGGCCAAGGGCCGCCGGCGCCTGAGCTCGATGATCTTCGCCTGACGGCGGCCGCGCCGCGGCCTGGGGAGGGGCGCGATGGGCAAGAAGTTCAGCCTTGCCGACCTGCCTGAGGCGATTCCGATCTTCCCGCTGCCGGGGGCGCTCCTGCTGCCGCGGGCGCGGCTGCCGCTCAACATCTTCGAGCCGCGCTACCTCGCGATGCTCGAGGACACGCTGCGCAGCGACCACCGGCTGATCGGGATGATCCAGCCGGTCGCGGTGCCCGAGGGGCAGGAGGCGTCCAAGCTCCACCGCATCGGCTGCGCCGGGCGGGTGACCGCGTTCCAGGAGACCGAGGACGGGCGCTACCTGATCACGCTCTCCGGCGTCAGCCGCTTCCGCCTCGGCGCGCTGCGCGACGGCTTCGCCCCCTACCTGCGGGCGACGGTCGACTGGACGAGCTTCGAGCGCGATCTCGGGCGGGCGGAGAAGGACCCGGGCTTCGACCGCGGGGGCTTCCTCGGGACGCTCGCCCGCTTCTTCGACAGTGCGCAGCTCTCCTCGGACTGGGACAGCCTCAAGGGCGCCGACGTCGAGCTCCTCGTCAACTCGCTGTCGATCCTCTGCCCGTTCGACCCCGAGGAGAAGCAGGCGCTGCTCGAGGCGCCGACGCTCGCCACGCGGCGGGAGACGCTGGTGACGCTGATGGAGTTCGCCCTGCGCTCGGGCGGCGACGAGGGGGCGATGCAGTGAGCGAGGCCAAGGACACGCCGGCGGTGGCGGCGCCGTTCGAGCGGCGGATGCTCGAGTTCCTCGTCTGCCCGGTGACGCGCGGGCCGCTGATCTACGACGCCGAGCGGCAGGAGCTGGTGTCGCGGGGGGCGGGGCTCGCCTACCCGATCCACGACGGCATCCCGGTGATGTTGCTCGACGAGGCGCGCAAGCTCGACGGATGAGCCG
>CAZEGY010000007.1:6382-23895 GCA_964511815.1 uncultured Rhodovulum sp. | reverse complement strand
CCATCGCCGATTCCCTGCATCGGAGAAAGCATCGCTTCGCGTAGCTTTGCTTAGGCATATCCTAACCCGCCCCGGCGAGCTCGC
This sequence comes from uncultured Rhodovulum sp., assembly GCA_964511815.1. Taxonomy (GTDB): domain Bacteria; phylum Pseudomonadota; class Alphaproteobacteria; order Rhodobacterales; family Rhodobacteraceae; genus Amaricoccus. Next base: position 23,811 of record CAZEGY010000007.1, on the reverse strand, counting down.
TCCAGCACGGCAGCAGGTTCCCCGCCATCGGCCGCGCCGCGTGCACGCCCCGGGCGATCGCCCGCGCCAGGCAGAGCGCCGCGGCGTGCCCGAGCGCCACCTCCTCGAGCGGGTCCGCGACCGGCCGCGCCCCGGTCGAGACCGCGAAGACGAGATCGCCGTCGAAGGGCGTGTGCGACGGCACGATCGCCCGCGCCATCCCGCCGTGCGCCACCTCGGCGAGCCGCCGCGCCCCGGCCTTGTCGAGCGTGGCGTCGGTCGCGACGATCGCGATCGTCGTGTTCGCCGGCGGCTCGACCGGCCCGGGCTTCATCGCCCGCACCGCGAACGGCGGCACGGCCTCGGTGACCGGCCCGAGCCCGCCGAACTCGTCGCCGACCTCGAAGACCCCGGCCCAGAAGCGCCGGCTCCCCGGCGGGCAGACGCCACCGAAGGCGTTGACAGCGACGAGCGCCCCGACCGTCGCGCCGCTCTCGGTGACGAGCGACGCCGAGCCGAGCCCGCCCATCGCCGTCGCCGTCATCGCGCCCGTCCCCGCGCCCGCGCTGCCGAGCGCGAACTCCGCCGCCGCCGCCCCGAGCGCCGCCGCCCCGAGCGCCGGATAGGGGTTGTCGTCCCACCCCTTGTCGCCGCCGTTGGCGAGGTCGAACAGGATCGCCGCCGGCACGATCGGCACCAGCGCCGGCCCGGCGCGGAAGCCCCGCCCCATCGCCCGGAGCCCGTCCGCGACCCCCGACGCCGCCGCCAGCCCGAACGCCGAGCCGCCGGCGAGGACCAGCGCGTCGACCGCCGCGACGAGCCGCCCCGGCGCGAGGAGATCGGTCTCCCGCGTCCCCGGCGCCCCGCCGCGCACGTCGACCGCCGCGACGAACGCCTCGTCCGCGGTCAGGACCGTCACCCCCGACTTCAGCCGCGCGTCGCTCGCGTTCCCGACGCGCAGCCCCGGAACGTCGGTGATCGCGTTGCGCCGGCCCGGCACCGATGCCGTCATCAGATGCACCGCCCGCCGTCGACCTCGAGCGCGACCCCGGTCAGCATCGACGCCTCGTCCGAGCAGAGAAACACCGCCGCGTTGCCGAGATCCTCGGGCGTCGAAAAGCGCCCGAGCGGGATCGTCGCGAGGAACTTCGCCCGCATCTCGGGCGTGTCCTCCCCGAGGAAGCTCCTGAGCAGCGGCGTCTCCCCCGCCACCGGGCAGAGCGCGTTCACCCGCACCCCGAACGGGGCGAGCTCGACCGCCATCGCCTTCGTCGCGGTGATCATCCACCCCTTCGAGGCGTTGTACCACGAGAGCCGCGGCCGCGGGCTGAGGCCGGCCGTCGACGCGACGTTGAGCACCACCCCCGCCCGCCGCGCCTTCATCGCCGGGACGAAGCGCCGGGCGGCGAGATAGACCGACTTGGCGTTGACCCGGAACACCCGGTCGAACTCCGCCTCGGCGATGTCCTCGAGCGCCGCCGGCGGGTGGGTGACGCCGGCGTTGTTGACGAGGATGTCGGGCTCCCCTGCCGCCTCGGCCATCGCCGCGACCCCGCCCGCCTCGCCGACGTCGGCGACGACGAACCCGCAGCCGAGCGCCCGCGCCGTCGCCGCGGCCTTCTCCGCGTCGAGATCGGCGATGACGACGGCGGCGCCCTCCTCGCGGAACCGCCGGGCGATCCCGGCACCGAACCCCGAGGCCCCGCCGGTGACGAGCGCCGTCTTCCCCGCGAGCCGCACGCGCGCTACTTCCGCTTCCCGCCGCCCCTTCCCGCCGCTCGCGCCTTCTCGGCGGCGGCGCGCAGCTCCTCGGCGATCTCCTCCGCCTCCTCGGGATCGAAGTCGAGCGGCAGCTCGATCGTCTCGGTCTCGATGTAGAGCCGGACCATGCCGAGCGAGGTCGGCCCGATCTGCAGGTTGGCGGCGACTTCGCTCTCACGGTTTATGCCCATGGCCCCTTCTCCCGAACACGCGGCCGCCCATTGTGGAAAGCCGCCGGCCCGACGGCAAGTCGGACTTGCAAAACGGCCTCTCCGTCTGTAACTCGTGCGCCAGTGCCGCCTTAGCTCAGCTGGTTAGAGCACCAGATTGTGGATCTGGGGGTCGCCCGTTCGAACCGGGCAGGCGGTACCATCCGCGACTCCCCGCGCGCGGTCGCTCCCCCGCGCCCGGCCCGCTGGTACCCCCCGCTAGTACCAGGCGTCCGGGGTCGCCTGCTTGCGCTCGGCGATGAAGGCCCGGAGCGCCTCGTCGATGCCCTCGTCGAGCGGCGGCGCCTCGTAGTCGGCGAGCACCTTCTTCCAGCGCCGGTTGGCGCGCGTCGCCGCGTCGAGGGAGCCGTTCGCCTCCCACTTCTCGAACGGCTCGTTGTCGGCGAGGGCGGAGTCCCAGAACGCCGTCCGGTAGTTCGCCATCGTGTGGTCGCAGCCGAAGAAATGACTGCCCGGCCCCACCTGCCGGAAGGCGTCGAGGGCGAGCGCGTTGTCGTCGACCGCGACGCCGTCGAGATAGCCGTGCAGCGCGCCGCAGAAGTCGGTGTCGAGCACGAACTTCTCGTAGGACATCGACAGCAGGCCGTCGAGAAAGCCGGCCGCATGCAGGACGAAGTTCGCCCCGCAGTGGACCGCCGCCAGCATCGACATCGTCCCCTCGTTCATCGCGTGGGCGTCGGGAAGCTTCGAGGTGGTGAAGTTGCCCGAGCAGCGCAGCGGCAGCTTGCGCCGCCGCGCGAGCTGGCCGACCACCATCGAGCCGATCGCGGGCTCGGGCGTCCCGAAGGTCGGCGAGCCCGAGCGCAGCGACATCGAGGACAGGAAGTTGCCGAAGATCACCGGCGCCCCCCGACGCTCGAGCTGGGCGAGCGCGCAGCCGGCGAGGGTCTCGGCGAGGCTCTGGGCGATGGCGCCGGCATTGGTCACCGGCCCCATCGCGCCCCCGAGGATGAACGGCACGACGACCGCCGCCTGGTTGGCCCGGGCGTAGGCGCGGAGCGCCTTCGTCATCGTGCCGTCCCAGACCAGCGGCGAGTTGACGTTGACGTTGCCGAGGACGACGCAGTTCGCATCGACGAAGTCGCGGCCGAAGACGATGCGCGCCATCTCGATCGAATCCTCGGCCCGCTCCTCGGCGGTGACCGAGCCCATGAAGGCGCGGTCGGAATAGCGGATGTGGCTGTAGACCATGTCGAGGTGGCGCTTGTTCACCGGAACGTCGGTCGGCTCGCAGATCGTGCCGCCCGAATGGTGCAGCCACGGCGAGGCCTGCGCGAGCTTGATGAAGTTGCGGAAGTCCTCGATCGTGCCGTACCGCCGCCCCCGGTCGAGGTCCATCACGAAGGGCGAGCCATAGGCCGGCGCGAACACCACCGCCCGCCCCCCGATCCGCACCGACCGCTCGGGGTTGCGGGCGTGCTGCACGAACTCCGCCGGCGCGTCGCGGAGGATCTCGTCGAGCATCCCCGGCGGAAAGCGCACGCGCACGCCGTCGACCTCCGCACCGGCGCGCGTCCAGTGCCCGAGCGTCGCGGGATCGTCGCGGAACTCGATGCCGATCTCGGCGAGGATGCGCTCCGCCGTCGCCTCGATCCGCAGGAGCCCCTCCTCGGAGAGCACGTCGTAGGTCGGGATCCCGCGGACGACGTACGGCCGCCCGACCGGGGCGCCCCCGGCCTGGCGCTCGCTGCGGCGGCTCGCGGCACCGCCACGCGCGCGGCGGCTTCTCTCGGTCGCGGTCATGGCTCACCTCCGGCCCGAAAGGGCCGGCAGAGGACCCGGCCCCGAAGTCCTTGCGCATGAGCTTGCGTCATGCGGTACTGGCGTCAACGGCACTTCCGTGCCGAGCTCGCATGAGGCCGGATCATGCCAGACTTCCGCCGGAACCTGCCGCCGCTCGGCGCGCTCGTCGTCTTCGAGGCCGCCGCCCGCCGGATGAGCTTCACCCGCGCCGCCGAGGAGCTCGGCATCACCCAGGCCGCGGTCAGCCGCCGGATCCAGGCGCTCGAGCGCGCCCTCGGCCTGCCGCTCTTCCGCCGCAAGCACCGCGGCATCGAGCTCACCGAGCCCGGCCGGATGCTCGCGCGCACGATGAGCGACGCGCTCGGCCACATCGCCGCGACCGTCGAGACCATCGCCGGGCGCGACCGCTCGGAAGAGCTCGTCATCGCCGCGACCGTCGCCTTTTCCCACCTGTGGCTGCTGCCGCGGATCTCCGGCTTCCGCCGCGCCCATCCCGACATCCGCCTCAAGATCGTCGCGCAGGACGGCCCGGTCGACCTCGCGCGCGGCGACGCCGACGTGGCGATCCGCTACGGCGACGGCCGCTGGCCCGACGGCAAGGTCGTCCCCCTCTTCGGCGAGGCGGTCTATCCGGTGTGCAGCCCCGACTACCTCGCCGCCCACGGAACCCCGCAGTGCGTCGCCGACCTCGCCCGCCACCGCCTGATCGCCGCCCACCCGCAGGAAACCTCGTGGCTCGACTGGGACGAATGGTTCGCCACCTTCGGCCTCGTCGACATGCGCCACGACGTCTCGATGACCTGCAGCTTCTACACCGACGCGGTCAACGCCGCGGTCTGCGGCGAGGGCGTCGCCCTCGGCTGGCACCGCCTCGTCGACGACCTCCTGCACGCCGGCCGGCTCGTCCGCGTCACCACCGAGTCCCTGCAGACCCGCGACACCTATCATCTCGTCCGGCGCCGCGCACCGCACGCGCGCGCCGCGGTCGCGACCTTCCTCGACTGGATTCGGTCGGTTTCGGCACGCATGCCGCCGCTCGGGAGCGAGGCGGTGCCCGCATGACCCGGAATTATCCGAAATATTCGCCCGGGTGATGTTTACATCCGGGGAACCGGGCTGCGAACATGGGCCCATGCGAACGACGACGAGAACCGAGGCGAGCCGCGGGACGCGCGGCCGAACGGCGCCACCACGGCGCACCCAGGGAAGGCCGCATGGCTGAGCGTAACCACACGACGGGGCCGGAGCGGGACACGCGCGTCGCGGTGGTCGGCGTCAGCAAGATCTTCGGCGCGGCGACGGACGACGCCCTGCGCCTCCTCCGCGACGGCGAGAGCAAGGCCGAGGTCCTGAAGCGGACCGGCTGCGTCGCCGCGGTCAACGACGTCTCCTTCTCCGTCGGCGCCGGCGAGATCTTCGTCGTCATGGGCCTCTCGGGCTCGGGAAAGTCGACTCTGGTGCGCTGCCTGAACCGCCTGCAACCGCCGACCTCCGGACAGGTCCTCATCGACGGCGAGGACGTCTGCACCGCCGACGACGACCGCCTGCGCGCCCTCCGGCTCGAGAAGATCACCATGGTCTTCCAGCACTTCGCGCTCCTCCCCCACCGCACCGTGGTCGAGAACGCCGAGTACGGCCTCAAGATGCGCGACCTCGCGCCCGCGGCCCGGCGGGAGAAGGCGCTGAAGACGCTGGAGAGCGTCGGGCTCGGGGCGTGGGCGCACCGCCTGCCCGCCGATCTCAGCGGCGGGATGCAGCAGCGCGTCGGCCTCGCCCGCGCCCTCGCCCTCGACCCCGAGATCCTGCTCATGGACGAGCCGTTCAGCGCCCTCGACCCGCTGATCCGCCAGGACATGCAGAAGGAGCTCCTCGAGCTCCAGCGCACCCGCGGCACCACGATCATCTTCATCACCCACGACCTCAACGAGGCCCTGACCCTCGGCGACCGGGTGGCGGTGATGAAGGACGGGCGCTTCTCGCAGATCGGCACGCCGCCCGAGATCGTGACGGCCCCGGCCGACGACTACGTCGCCGCCTTCACCCGCGACATCGACCGCGGCCGGGTGCTCCCGCTCCGCGCCGCGATCCGGAGCCGCGCCACGCCGGTCGCGACCGAGGGGCTGCGCGCCGTCGACGGCGGCCGCAAGCTCGTCGAGGTGCTCGCCCTCGCCGCCGAGGGCCCGCTCCTCGTCACCGGCCCCGACGGTCGGCCCGAGGGCGTGGTCAGCGCCGAGGACATCGCGGCGGTCATCGCCCCGCCGCAGGAAGGATAGACCATGGAGCTCTGGAGCCGGCTTCTGTCCGCCCTCGACCTGTTGCGCCCGTCGACATGGGGGACGCTGCCCCTCGACGACTGGATCCAGACGACCATGCGCCAGACGGTGATCCCGGCGCTCCGCCCGACCTTCCGCGCCATGCAATGGCCGATCGAGAAGACGCTCGACGGCCTGCAGGGGCTGCTCCTCGCCGTGCCCTTCGCCGTCCTCGTCGTCCTCGCCACCCTCGCCGCGTGGCGCACCGGCGGTCGCGGGCTCGCCGCCTTCACCGCCCTGTCGCTCCTGCTCCTCGACTGGCTCGGCCTCTGGTCCCCGACGATGGTGACCCTCGCCATGATCATCACCGCGGTGGTCTTCTGCCTGATCGTCGGCATCCCGCTCGGCATCCTCGCCGCCCGCAGCGACCGCTGGGCGGCAGTGATCCGCCCGCTCCTCGACATCATGCAGACGATCCCCTCCTTCGTCTATCTCGTTCCGATCGTGATGCTTTTCGGCGTCGGCATGGTGCCCGCGGTCATCGCCACCATCATCTTCGCCCTGCCGCCCCTCGTGCGGCTGACCAACCTCGGGATCCGCCAGGTGCAGACCGAGCTCATCGAGGCCGGCCAGGCCTTCGGCTCGACCCCGCGCCAGATCCTCTGGGAGATCCAGCTGCCGCTCGCCATGCGGACGATCATGACCGGGGTCAACCAGACCCTGATGCTCGCGCTCTCGATGGCGGTCATCGGCGCGCTGATCGGCGCCGGCGGCCTCGGCCTCACCGTCTACACCGGCCTCGGCCGGCTCGACATCGGCTACGCCAGCATCGGCGGCCTCGGGATCGTGCTGATGGCGATCATCCTCGATCGCATCACCCAGGCGATGGCCGGCGAAGGCCGGCCCCGGCGCCGCCGCGTTCCCGTCGAGCGGCCCCGGGAAGCATGACACGCCCGGGAAGCATGACACGCCCGGGAAGCACGCAAGGGCCCCAAGGCCCGACAACAGAGGAGGATGCTATGAAGCACTTGTCACGGGCGTTCGGACTGGCGTTCGCGCTCGCCCTCGCCGGCCCGGCGCTGGCGCAGGATCTGCCCGGCGAGGGCAAGACCGTGCGCATGGCGCAGCCGACATGGGACACCGAATGGTTCCAGGCCCAGATCTACAAGAAGGTGGTCGAGAAGCTCGGCTACGGCGTCCAGGACCCGATCGCCCTCGACAACCCGCCGTTCTACGAGGCGGTCGGCCTCGGCGACATCGACTTCTGGGCGAGCGGCTGGTTCCCGCTGCACAACACCTACATCACCGAGCTCGACGGCAAGGCCAGCGCCGTCGGCTACGTCGCCAAGGGCGGCGCGCTCCAGGGCTACCTGATCGACAAGAAGACCGCCGACGAGCACGGCATCAAGTTCATCGAGGACTTCAAGGATCCCGAGACCGCGAAGATCTTCGACAGCAACGGCAACGGCAAGGCCGACCTCGTCGCCTGCCCGCCGGGCTGGGGCTGCGAGCTGACCATCACCCACCAGATGGAGGCCTACGGCCTCAACGACACCGTCGAGCAGATCACCGCGTCCTACTCGGCCTCGATGGCCGACGCGGTCAGCCGCTACGAGCAGGGCCAGCCGATCCTCTTCTACACCTGGACCCCGAACTGGACGGTCGGCCTGCTCAAGCCCGGCGAGGACGTGGTCTGGCTCCAGGTCCACGAGGCCGCGCTCCCCGAGGACCAGCAGGACATGGTCGACGCGATCTCGGTCGCCGACGTGACCGGCTGCGCCGACGACCCCTGCGTCATGGGCTGGCCGGCGAACGACATCCGCGTCGTGGCGAACGACGCCTTCCTCGCCGACAACCCCGCACTCGCCAGGCTCTTCGAGGTGATGTCGATCCCGCTCGAGGACATCTTCGCCCAGAACGCCAAGATGTACGAGGGCGAGAGCCGGCCCGACGACCTCGAGCGCCATGCGGACGAGTGGCTCGACGCGCACGCCGACACCGTCGAGGGCTGGATCGGCGAGGCGACCGCCGCCGCGAACTGACGCGGTTCGGTCCGGGGGGCGGCGCGCCCGCCCCCTCGATTACGGATCAGGCCTTCTCCGCCCCCCAGAGCTCGGCGAGGCGGATGGCGAGGCGGACGGCGGCGGCCATGTCGCTGGTGCTGACGTACTCGCGGGGGCCGTGGACCTCCTGCATCCCGGTGAAGAGGTTCGGGCAGGGAATCCCCATCTCGGTGAGTCGCGAGCCGTCGGTGCCGCCGCGCACCGGGTGGGAGTGCGGCACGATGCCGATGTCGCGGCAGGCGGCGATCGCGAGGTCGACCGGCCGCCTGTCGTTCTCCAGCCAGTAGCGCATGTTGCGGTACTGCGGGGCGATCTCGATCGAGACCCGCGCCCGCGGCTCGGTCGCGGCGACGGCCTCGGAGACCTGGCGGACGAGCGCGCCGTGGGCGGCGAGGCCCTCGCGCTCGAAGTCGCGGAGGATGAAGCGCATCTCCGCCGTCGCGGCGGTGCCCGACATCTCGTAGAGATGGATGAAGCCCTCGCGGCCGGCCGTCGTCTCGGGGGTGCGCGTCACCTGCGGCAGCGTCTCGACGATGCGCGCGGCGAGGTGCAGGGCGTTGACGAGCTTGTCCTCGGCCCAGCCCGGATGGATCGAGACGCCGGTGATGGTGACCACCGCCTTGTCGGCCGAGAAGGTCTCGAAGGCGATCTCCCCGGCATCGCTGCCGTCGAAGGTGTAGGCGACGCTGGCGTCGAGGTCGCCCGGCAGGTCCGGGTGCACGCCGCGGCCGATCTCCTCGTCGGGGGTGAAGGCGATGCGAATCGGCCCGTGCGCGATCCCCGGGTTGGCGAGCAGGTGGCGCGCCGCGGTCATGATGATCGCGATCCCGGCCTTGTCGTCGGCGCCGAGGAGGGTCGTGCCGCTGGCGGTGACGATGTCGTGCCCGACGCGGCCGGCGAGATAGGGCGACTGCTCGGGCGAGAGCACGAGGTCGGGCGCGTCGGGGAAGCGGATGGCACCGCCGTCGTAGGCGCGATGCACCACGGGCTTCACCCCGGTGGCGTTGAACTGCGGCGCGGTGTCGACGTGGGCGAGGAGCGCGATCGTCGGCGCCGGCGCGGTGGCGGGCACCGTCGCGAGCACGGCGCCGTAGCCGGTCAGGCGCACGTCGGAGACGCCGATCGCGCCGAGCTCCTCGACGAGCAGCCGCGACAGGTCGAGCTGGCAGGCGGTGCTCGGCACCGTCGTCGAGCCCTCGACGCTCTGGGTGTCGATGGCCGCGTAGCGGACCAGCCGCTCCTCGGTCTCGCGCGCGAAGTCGTCGGCCACGGCCAGGTCCTCCCCGGTTCCCTCCCGCCAATTTAAACCACAACGCGAGCCGCGACGCGACCGTCCTCGCGGCCGAGCACCGCCACCGACACCGCCACCGCCACCGCCACGGCCACCGCCTGCGCGGATGGTACGGGAAGGCAGTACGGATGCGTTCCGGGCATTTGACGGATGCGTGAGCTTCTGGCACGATCATCGGCGTTGGGCTGTCGACGAGTCGCTCGTCGCCCGTTTGGGGGCTGGGGCCACCGGTTGCGTTGCCGCGCAGGCGGGCCTCGCTGGGCAATGAGCGCGATACCGGAGAGGACAGGCAAGGCGATGCCGGCGACGTTCGCGGCATCGGCGCCCTTGGACCCACGCCCTCCCCGGGATCGCGCCGGCATGGCCAACGAACGGGGGACGTCTCGGAGAGAGAGAATTCCAATGTTCGTGTTTTCGGAGATCGGCCCGCTCGGGGAGCGCGCCGGTGTTGGGGCAGGCGTGCCGTTGATCACGGGGGAACCCGCGCCGGAGTCCGGCGCGTGGGAGCCGGCACGCCGTATCGCGCTCGGCTCGGTCGAGCGCTCGGTGGCGCGCGCCGGAGGCGGCGAGAGCCGCTTCGAGGTGGCGATGACCGCCGGGCGGGTCTACACGATCGAGGTGCGGCCGGTGCCCCGCGACACGCACGCGCTCGTCACCCTCTACGGTCCCGCCGGCGAACTGGCGGGATGCGAGGGAAGGTGGGGGCGCGTGCGTCTCGTTCACGGCGCTCCGGCGACCGGCCTGTGCCTGATCACGGTGGCGGTCGGGGGCGGCGGCGAGGCCTTCGTGGTGCAGGTGACGTCGTGGACCCGCGAGGAAGTCACCCGCGCCGTCGAGGATCCGCTCTACGTGATGTGAGCTCAGCTGATCCCGGCAGGCCCGCAGGCGAGCGGCACGTCGCTGACCCCGGTCATCGTCTGGGCCATCGCGGTGTCTTGGCCGTCGCTCGCCTCGATCACCAGGATCTCGTCGCCGCGGCGGGTGTGGCGGAAGCACGAGGTGCCCTGCCCGTCCCAGTGGAAGCAGTAGTGCGGCGCGGTGTAGTCCCAGGTCCCGGTCATGCAGGTGCCGTCGAAAAGCTCGATCTGCACCCGGTTGGTGCCCGGCGTGTAGTGCTCGAGCGCCCAGAGGTCGCCGTCGATGCGATAGGTCAGCGTGCGGCCGGCGGCCATCGCCGTCCATTCCTCGACCGGGATGTCGCCCTGCGCCCCGGCCGGCGCCTGCGAGGCGGCCGGGAGCATCCCCGGCAGCACGGCGAGGATCGCGACGGCGGCGGCGACGACGACGGGGGCGGCGGGCAGGCGGTGCATCGGATCTCCTCGCGCTCCGGACGGCGTCACGATAGACCCTCGGGCGAAGCGGCACCAGACGGGTGAGGCGGGTTAACCGGATGTTGGCATTCCGGCGCCGCAATCGGCGCATGGCAGGCAAGGCGGGCAGGATCGTCGGCGCGGCACTCGTCGTCCTCGTCGTCGCGGCGCTGGTTCCGGGCGGCGCGGTGCGGCGCGGCGCCGTCGAGGCGGTGCGGGCGATGGCCGACGGCGCCGACGCCTGGCTCGCCGACAAGCCGGTCAGCGGCACCGCGACGGTCAGCGACGGCGACACCCTCCGCATCGGCTCGGTGAAGGTCCGCCTCTTCGGCATCGACGCCCCCGAGCTCGCCCAGGTCTGCGGCGGCTGGGCGTGCGGCACGGCGGCTGCGGCCCGGCTCGCCGAGCTCGCCGCCGCCGGCCCGGCGACCTGCACCCCCCGCGACATCGACCGCTACGGCCGCCTCGTCGCCACCTGCACCGTCGCCGGCATCGACCTCGGGGGCCAGCTCGTCGCCGAGGGGCTGGCACGGGCGTACGTGCGCTACGGCGACGACTACGCGCTGGCCGAGGCCGCGGCGAGGGGCGCCGGCGCCGGGCTGTGGCGCGGCGAGGCCGAGGCGCCGTGGGACTACCGCGCCGACCGCGCCCTCGAGCGGGTCGCGGTGCGGCCGAGGCCCGAAACCGCGGCGGAAACCGAAGCCGAGGCCGGCGGCGAGAACGGCGACTGCCGGATCAAGGGCAACCTCTCCTCAGGCGGCCAGCGCATCTATCACCTGCCCGGGACGCGGGCCTACGCCCGCACGCGGATCGACACCGCCAGGGGTGAGCGCTGGTTCTGCGACGAGGCCGAGGCCCGCGCCGCCGGCTTCCGCCCCCCGAACGGCTGAACGCATACGTTCGCGCCCGTCAACGCATCAATTCCGAGTCTTTTGGTCGCAATACGATCTTCCGCGCCGCACGATCGTGCCCCGTCCCGGCCCGACCGAGACCCCGGCGCCTCAGCGCCGCGCCAGCCGGGGCGCGGCGCCGATCGGGATCGGCCCGAGGCGCGCCACCCCGCCCTCGAAGTCGAGGGCGACGTCGAGGGCGTCGCGATCGCCCGAGAGGCGGGCGAGAAGCCCGACGCCGCTGCGCAGCGCCCCCGACAGCGCCGGGTTGAGGACGCCGGCGTTCTCGGCGACGTCGAGCGCCTGCTCCCAGTTGCGGACGCGAAGGTCGAGGCGCCCCTCGGCGAAGCCCTCGTCGTCGACTCCGAGGGTGCCGCGCCCGCGGAGATCGAGCTCCCCCCAGGCGAGCGACACGTCGCGGATCTCGACCCCGAGGAGGGCCGGGTTGTCGGTCTCGATCGCCGCGCGGTCCCAGGCGCGGTCGAAGCGCAGGGTGGAGTCGAGGTTCACCTTGCCGATCGCGGCCGGCAGCACCCCCTCGGCGTACGCGGCGAGGCGCGGGATCGCGAGGTTCTCGGCGTCGAAGGCGAGGTCGTGGGCGAAAGGCTCGCCGCTCGCCGCCCGGCGCGTGGCGAGCACGGCCTTGCCGATCGAGGACTCCCAGCCGGCGTCGCTCGCCAGCGCCATGCCGGCGATCTCGAAGGTCATGTGGTCGAGCTCGAGGCGGGTGTTCGGGCGGAAGAGGATCGAGCCGCGGAGGGTGTCGCTCGTCGCGCGGATGGTGTCGTAGGGGGTCGCGAGCACCTGCTCGCCGGTCAGGACGGCGATGACGTGCTGGGGCTTGTAGGCGAGCTGGAGGATGTCGAGCCCGCCGGCCTGCCACGACCATCCCGCGCCCGGATCGGAGAGCGACAGGCTGGCGACGTGGGAATCGACCCGGGCCGGGTAGCCGGTGACGGTGACGTCGCCGGCCTCGGCGACCCAGCCCGCGGCGCGGCGGTCCTCGAGCCAGACAGTCAGGGCGTTGTCGCGGGCGGTCGCGAGCACCCACCACCACGCCGACCACCCGAGGATGGCGACGAGGACCACCGCCACCAAGATTGCAACCCGTCCGCGCATGTCCTAACCCCCGCTTTCCGGGCGGCTTAGCGCAGGCGGGCGCCCCGGGGAAGCACCGACGTACTGGCGCCGTACTGGCGCCGTACCGGCGCGTGGCGGGAGCGCGGACGGAGATGGCGAACGAGCTCTGGGTCTTCGGATACGGGTCGCTGATCTGGCAGCCCGGCTTCGACTTCGACGACCGCCGCCTCGCGGTGCTCGCCGGCTACCGGCGGGCGTTCTGCATGACCTCGATCGTCTACCGCGGCACCCCCGAGGCGCCGGGGCTGGTGCTCGCCCTCGACGCCGACCCCGCCGGCCGCTGCGCCGGCGTCGCCTACCACGTGCCGGCGACGACGGCGGCGGCGACCCACGCCTACCTCCGCGAGCGCGAGCTCGTCTCCTACGCCTACGACGAGGCGCTGGTGCCCCTCGCCCTCGACGACGGCCGCACCGTCGAGGCGGTCGCCTACGTCTCGAACCCGGCGCACCCCCAGTACGCCGGCGGGCTCACCCTCGACGAGCAGGCCGAGGTGATCGCCCGGGCGCGCGGCCCGCGCGGACCGAACGCCGACTACCTCCTCAACACCGTCGAGAGCCTCGAGGCCCTCGGTCTCGACGACCCCGACCTCGCGCGCCTCGCCGCCCTGGTGCGGGCGCGCCTCGCCGGCACCGCCCCGCCCCCGGCGCCGGACTGGCCCCGGGACCTCTGACGGACTTCCCGCGAAACGCCGCGCGGGAGGTGCGCCGACCCTGGTGAACAGAGGGTTAACCGCGAGAGACAAATCTCTTGTTTTCAATCACTTAATATGCGTCGCACGCGTGCGCGCGGCGCGCGATCCGCCCCGGTCCGCGTTTCGCGGAGCTCGCTCCGGCGCTCACCATTCCGTGCGCGGGTAACGCGGGGCTTGTCGCCGGCGAACGGTCCGCCACGATCGCAGTCATCGACAGGGAGCATATCCGATGAGCCGTATCCTTCTCGCCCTCCTCCTCTCCGCCGCGGCGCTGCCCGCCCTCGCCGCCGGGCCCGACATGGTGTCCTGCGCCGATTTCGCCAACCTCGACGCCGCCGGCAAGGCCCAGGCCGTCGCCCCCGCCTCGGGCGGCATGATGACCTCGGGCGGCGAAGGCATGATGGCCTCGGGCAGCGAGGGCATGATGGCCACCACCGACACGATGGCCGAGTCGCTCCACGAGGGCGACCCGGTCGCCGAGGCGACGGCGGCCTGCGCCGCGCACCCCGACCTGACCGTCGGCGCGGCGATGCAGCGGATGCCCTGACGAGGGCGCGCCGCCCTGCTCCGCCATCGGCGGCCCGACACACCCCGGGAGAGGAAGATGAGGATCACCGCCATCGCTGCCGCGCTCGCCGCCGCCGACGCCGCCCGGTCGCAGGCGTGGGCGGCGACGGTCGCCGCGGCCTGCCGCGACCACCCCGAGCGCCCGCTGCCCGATGCGGCCCGCGACGCGCTGGCGGAGTGAGGCGATGACCACCGCCCACGCGCAGAGCGGCGGAGAGGCGCGCCGGCACCGGCTGTCGACGCGGGTCTGGCACTGGCTGAACGCCGTCGTCTTCGTCGTCATGCTGATGAGCGGACTGATGATCTTCAACGCCCACCCCCGCCTCTACTGGGGCGCCTACGGCGCCAACTTCGACCCCGCCTGGCTCGAGATCGGCAGCGTCGACGGCCGCGGCCTCGTCCGCGTCGCCGGGATGACCTTCGACACGAGCGGCGTCCTCGGCACCCAGAACGTCGACGGCGGCGTCCAGCGCCGGGCGTTCCCCGGGTGGGCGACGATCCCCTCGACCTACGACCTCGCGCTGTCGCGGCGCTGGCACCTGAGCTTCGCCTGGCTCTTCGCCGGCGGCCTCGCGGCCTACGCCGCGGCGAGCCTCCTCGACGGCCACCTCCGCCGCGACCTCCTGCCGAAGGCGCGCGAGCTCGCCCCCCGCCACCTCCTCGCCGACATTCGAGGCCACCTCGCGTTGCGCTTCGAGGGCGCGGGCGGCGGCTACAACACCCTCCAGAAGCTCGCCTACGCGACCGTCCTCGTCGTCCTGCTGCCGGCGATGGTGCTGAGCGGGCTCGCGATGTCGCCGGCGATCGACGCGGCCTGGCCGTGGGTCGTCGACCTCTTCGGCGGCCGCCAGAGCGCGCGCTCGATCCACTTCATCGTCGCGACGCTCCTCGTCCTCTTCGTCGTCGCCCATCTCGTCATGGTCGTCCTCGCCGGCCCGTGGCGCGGCGTGCGCGCGATGATCACCGGGCGGACCCCCGGGCGCTCCGCCCGCGAGGAGGCGTGAGCATGGGCGGCATCACCCGGCGCGGCCTGATCCGCGGTGCGGCCCTCGCCGCCCCGACGCTGCTCCTGCCCGGCTGCGACCGGCTCGGGGCGAGCCCGAGCTTCCGGGATCTCGTGCTCGGCAGCGGCGAGTGGCTCTCGTACCGCGTCCACCGCCTTCTCGGCGGGCAGGCGCTGGCGCGCGAGTTCGCGCCCGCCGAGATGTCGCCGGTCTTCCGCACCAACGGCAACGTTCAGGGGAGCTCGGACGACTGGGTCCGCCATGCCGCCACCGGCTTCGCCGACTGGCGCCTCGCGGTCGGCGGGCTCGTCGCGACGCCGGCGACGTTCTCGCTCGCCGAGCTCAAGGCGATGCCGGCGCGGAGCCAGATCACCCGGCACGACTGCGTCGAGGGGTGGAGCGCCGTCGGCAAGTGGACGGGGGTGCCGCTCGCCCACCTCCTCGGCCGCGCCGGGCTGCGCCCGGAGGCGCGCTACGTCGTCTTCCGCTGCGCCGACAGCTTCCGCGGCACGCCCTACTACGAGAGCATCGACCTCGTCGACGCCTTCCACCCGCAGACGATCCTCGCCTGGGGCATGAACGACGGCGACCTCCCCGTCGGCCACGGCGCCCCCCTCCGCCTCCGCGTCGAGCGCCAGCTCGGCTACAAGCACGCCAAGTTCGTGATGGCGATCGACGCGGTCGAGAGCCTCGCCCCGATCGGCCGGGGCAAGGGCGGATTCTGGGAGGACACCATCGGCTACGACTGGTACGCGGGGATCTGAGGGACCTCCGCGAAAGAGCGCCGATGCGCCCGGAGACCGTCCCGTCTCGCGCGCGAGACGGGGGTCAAGTCATTGATATCGCATAATTGTGCGTCTCGCGTTAACCGTTCGTTCATACTCGCAAAACGAGTAAAAGCACGGGTGCGGGCGATCTTGCAGAGGTCTCTCCGATCCGCCGCGCCCGACGATCACGCCGACAGGGGATCGTCGAGCGCGACGCTCAGCTCGTAGGTGCCGGTGCCGGCGCCGTACTCCTGCGCATCGATGTAGTAGGTGCCCGTCGCCTCCGCGGTATGGACGAGGCGCGAGTCGAGACTGTCGTCGTCGTCGTCGTCGTTGTAATCGACGAAGTTGCCGGCGTCGTCCCACAGGATCAGGAACGGATCGGGCAGGGTTCCCGATCCACTGTCGTTCCCCTGCAACTCGATGACGTAGGTCTCGCCCGCGGTCAGGTCGACGCGGTACCAGTCGTGCTCCCCGGCATAGGCGATCTCGCCGTCCTGGCTCTCGCCGGCCGCGATCTCGCCGACGGCGGGGTTGTGCATCGCCAGCTCGTACGTCCCCGTCCCCGCGAACCCGTAGACCGCGACGTAGTAGGTTCCGGCCGCGCTGGCGACGAACCCCACGCCCTCGTAGCCCCCGGTGACGTAGCTGCCGCTCGCGTCGAGCAGGTCCACATAGGGGTGCAACAGGGTGCCGCCCCCGTCGGCCTCGCCGCGGACGTCGAAGGCGTAGAACTCCCCCGCCGCGAGGGTGACGCGGAACCAGTCCTGATCGTCGGCGCTCTGGATCGCCCCCGTCCGCGCCTCGCCCACGTCGATCTCGCCGGTGGTCCCGGTGTCGCCGGCATAGTCGTCGACGATGCTCTCGACCGCCAGCCGGTAGGTGCCGGTGCTGCCGTAGCCGGTCACTCCGACGTAGTACGTCCCTCCCACGGTCGCGGTGTAGCCGAGCCCCTCGTAGCCGTCGGCGATGTAGTCGCCGGCGGCGTCGTAGAGGACGACGTACGCATCTCCGAGCGTGCCGCCACCGTCCGCCGCCCCCTGGACGTCGAAGCTGTAGAGCGTGTCCTGCGTCAGGGTGATCCGGAACCAGTCCACGTCGTCGGCGACCTCGATCGTGCCCGTTTGCGTCTCGCCGTCGGCGATGCGTCCCGTCGTGGCGACGTCGGCACCGTAGTCGTCGTCGTACCAGCGTATCTGGCCGTACGGATCGACGGTGACGCCGGTCAACTCGACGTCGTGGTAGCCGCCGAGGGTGTGCCAGGTGACGTAGGTGTTGCCGTCGGCCTGCCAGATGCCGAAGGCGCCGCGCCCCGGCTCGCTGACGCCGAAGCCATCGAAGCGGACGATGTCGACGGCAAGGAGATCGAGCACGTCGTTCGACGAGAAGTTGCGGATCGAGTCGGCCTGCCCGACGAAGAAGTCGCCGGTGTCGTCGTCGTCGAACCGGAACTCGTCGGCACCGGCGCCGCCGTACATGGTGTCGCGCCCGTGCCCGCCGACGAGCGTGTCGCGGCCGGCGCCGCCGTAGAGCCGGTCGTTGCCGCCCCCGGCGATGAGCAGGTCGTTGCCGGCTCCCCCGAAGAGCACGTCCCGCCCGACACCGCCGAGCAGCCGGTCGTTGCCGCCGCCGCCGAAGAGCGTGTCGTTGCCGGCGTAGCCGTTGAGCGTGTCGGCGCCATTTCCTCCGACGAGAATGTCGTCGTCGCCATTGCCGACGAGAATGGACATGACAATCCTC
>CAZEGY010000007.1:0-6282 GCA_964511815.1 uncultured Rhodovulum sp. | reverse complement strand
TCCGACGAGAATGTCGTCGTCGCCATTGCCGACGAGAATGGACATGACAATCCTCCTTCGGCGCGAGAGGGCGCCGTCATACCGCGATCGATCGAGACGGAGGCGAGGTCAGCACCCGAGACAACGCGGGGCCCGACCCGACCTCGGAGGGAACGGGTGTCCGAGGCGCTGGACGATGGCCGCCCGGTGCCACGATCCCGGCAGGCGGGACTCCCGCCAACGCCGGCTCCTTACAGAATGGGCATGACGATCACCCTGCGGCGCAGAAAAGCGCCGTCCTGTCGCGTGGAATTCAAACTACAGCAAACTCGACTCCCGAAAGGGAGCGACACGATTGCAGAACTCGACCTCAATAGAACGCCCGAACCCGCAGATGTCCCCCGTGCGGCACTATCGAAAACGCCGACTCGGCGGCATTCGAGCACGATCAGCCTGCGCTCGATCGCCGCATCGGTCAACAAGGACCAACGAGTCGCCGGATCGCCTTCGACGCTAGGCCTCGAGGCGGCTGATCATCACCGTCGTCACCGGCTTCTTGCCGACCGCGTCGTTGCAGACGCGCGCGACGCTGCGCTGGACGACCTCGTCCACCGCCTCGTCGTCGTCGAGCTCGCGCTTGCCGAGGCGTCCGAGCGCCCGCCCGACCTCGGCCTCGAGCGCGCCGGCGAGGCCGTCGCGCATCTTGGGGTTGTCGGGCAGCCCGGTCGTCTCCACCCAGGCGTCGCCGAGGAGCTTGCCGCGCTCGTCGACGATGATCGACACCGCGACCTTGCCGCGCGTCGCCATGCGGATGCGCTCGCGCACGATCCCGTCCATCGCCCCGATGAGCACGGTGCCGTCGAGATAGACCCGGCCGGTCTCGATCTCGTCGACGATCCGCGGCGCGTCGCCGGTCAGGTCGAGCATCGTCCCGTTCGGCGCCACCGCCGCCGCGATGCCCCGTTCGGCGGCGAGGGCGGCGTGCGTGGCGAGGTGGCGGTGCTCGCCGTGCATCGGCACGAGCATCTGCGGGCGGAGCAGCGTCTGCAACGTCACGAGGTCCGGGCGGTTGGCGTGGCCCGAGACGTGGTAGTGCCCGTCGCTGTCGTCGATGACCCGCACCCCCTTCTCGGAGAGCTGGTTGAGGATGCGCCCGACCGAGACCTCGTTGCCGGGAATGGTCTTCGACGAGAAGAGGAAGGTGTCCCCCGGCTTCAGGTCGAGCCCCATGTAGCGGCCCTGCGCGAGCTGCGCCGTCGCCGCCCGGCGCTCGCCCTGGCTGCCGGTGGCGAGCACGAGCAGGCTCTCGCGCGGCACCGTGTCGATGTCGAGCGGGTCGAGGGTCTCGGGAAAGCCGTCGAGCACCTCGGCCGCGTGCGCGGTCCGCAGCATGGTGTTCATCGCCCGGCCGAGCACGACGACGTGCCTGCCCGCCGCCCGCCCGGCCTCGGCGAGGGTCTTCAGCCGGGCGACGTTCGAGGCGAAGGTCGTCGCCACGACGAGCGACTCCGCCTCCTGCATCAGGAGGCCGATCGGCTCGATCAGCGACGCCTCCGAGCGCCCGGCGTGGGTGTTGAAGACGTTCGTCGAGTCGCAGGCGAGGACCTTCACCCCCTTCTTGCCGAGGGCCGAGAGCGCCTTCGGGTCGAAGGGCTCGCCGACGAGCGGCGTCGGGTCGGCCTTGAAGTCGGCCGAGTGGAAGATCCGCCCGGCGGGCGTGTCGATGACGAGGCCCGAGGCCTCCGGGATCGAGTGGGCGATCGGCATGAAGCCGACGGTGAACGGCCCGGCGTGGACGACGTGCGGCCAGGCGTCGACCTGGCGCACCTCGTCGGTCGGCTGGCCGGCGCGCTCCATCTTGGCCTTGGCGAGCGCCGCGGTGAAGCGCCGGGCGTAGACCGGCTTTCTCAGCCGGTGCCAGAGCAGCCCGAGCGCGCCGAGGTGGTCCTCGTGGCCGTGGGTGATGAAGATCGCCTCGAGCCGGTCGGCCCGGGCCTGGATCCACGCAGGGTCGGCCATGATGAGGTCGACGCCCGGGGTCGACTCCATCGTCGGGAACGACACCCCCATGTCGACCAGGATGAAGCGCTCCGACCCCTCCGGCCCGTAGCCGTAGAGGTACATGTTCATGCCGATCTCCCCCGCCCCGCCGAGGGGCAGGTAGATCAGCCGGTTCGGTTTTGCCATGCGGTCCTCGTCACTCCCTGTTCATGCGATCGATCAGGACGAGGCCGTGGATGGTCAGGTCCGTGTCGATCACTTCCAGCACGTCTGTCCCTTGGGCGAAGAGGGTGGACAGTCCCCCGGTTCCGATGACGGTCATCTCCCGCGCGCGCTCGGCGCGGATGCGGGCGCAGATGCCCTCGATGAGGCCGATGTAGCCCCAGTATATCCCCGACTGCATGCAGGCGACGGTATTCGTGCCGACCACGCCCTCGGGCTTGGTCACGTCGATGAAGGGCAGCGCCGCCGCCGCCTCGTGCAGCGCCTTCAGCGAGAGGTTCACCCCGGGCGCGATCACCCCGCCCTCGTAGGCGCCGTCGCTCCCGACGACGTCGAGCGTCGTCGCGGTCCCGAAGTCGACGACGATGAGGTCGCCGCCGTAGCGGTCGAACGCGCCGACGGCGTTGACGAGGCGGTCGGCGCCGACCGTCGTCGTCGGGTCGACCCGCGGCACCGGCCCGATCTTCACCTCGGGCTTGCCGACGACGAGCGGGCGGGTGTCGAAGTAGCGGTCGGCGAGGACGCGCAGGTTGAAGACGACCTGCGGCACCACCGAGGAGATCACCACCCGCTCGATCCGCGCGGTGATCCCGCGGTTGCGCATGAGCTCGAGCAGCCAGACCCAGTATTCGTCCGCGGTCCGCTCGCGCTCGGTCCGGCAGCGCCACTCGACGACGACGTCGCGGCCGTCGTGGAGGGCGAAGACCATGTTGGAGTTGCCGACGTCAATCGCGAGCAGCATCGCCGCCCTCCGCTGCGAAGTGGATCTCCGCCGCCGGCAGCGTCACCCGGCCGGTCGCGGTGGCGAGCACGATCGCCCCGTTGGCGTCCACCGTCTCGAAGCGCCCGGCGACCTCGCGCCCCGGCAGCCGTGCGACGACCTCCTCGCCGAGCCGCGCCGCCCGCGCGAGCCACGCCGCCCGGACCGGCGCGAAGCCCTCGTCCTGGAGCCGCTCCTCCCAGCGCATCACCGCGGGCGCGAGGGCGTCGAGCATCTCCTCCGGGCTCACCCGGAGCCCGGTCGCTTCGCCGAGCCCGACCGGGCGCACCGCGCCCGGCTCGAGCGCCGCCGCCTCCGGCGCCGCCCCGAGGTTGACCCCGACCCCGATCGCCAGCGCGCCCCGCCCGCCGCTCTCGAGCAGGATGCCGGCGAGCTTGCCCCCGGCGAGCAGCACGTCGTTCGGCCACTTGAGCGCGAAGAGCTCGGCCCGCCCGGTCAGCGCCACCATCGCGTCATGGAGCCCGAGGGCCGCCACGAACGAGCGGAGCGCGAGATCCCCCGGCGCGTGCATGAGCAGCGTCGCGGCGAAGCTGCCCTCGGGCGACGCCCACGCCCGCCCGCGCCGGCCGCGCGCCGCGGTCTGCCGGCGCGCGAGCAGCCAGAGCGGCCCGCGCTCGCCCGCCTCCGCCCGGCGCAGCGCCTCGGCGTTGGTGCTGTCGACGGTCTCGAGGATCTCGCGGCCGACGCCGGCCGGCCAGCGCTCCATCGCTCAGGGCCCCGGACGCTTCAAGGAACCAGCGTCGCCGCCGCGGCGGCGGCGAGGGCCTCGACTCCGAAGAGGTTGACGATGCCGATGACCATCGCCAGCGACGACACCGCGAGCAGCCCCCAGTGCACCGCCGGCATCCGCCCGTCGAGCGGCTCCACCGCCTCGCCGAAGTACATGATGTAGACGATGCGGAGATAGTAGAACGCCCCGATCACGCTCGCGATCACGCCCGCGACCGCGAGCCAGACGAGCCCCGCGTCGACCGCGGCGAGCAGCACGTAGAACTTCCCGAAGAACCCGACGAGCGGCGGCACCCCCGCGAGGCTGAAGAGCAGCACCCCGAGCGCCGCCGCCCGCGCCGGCTCGACGCGCGAATAGAGCCCGAGTGCGGCGATGTCGACGACGGGCTTGCCGTCGCGCTCCATGTTGAGGATGAAGGCGAAGACCCCGACGTTCATCGTCACGTAGATCGCCAGGTAGATGAGCAGCGACTGCGCCCCCTGCTGGGTCCCCGCCGCGAGGCCCATCAGCGCGTAGCCCATGTGGCTGATCGACGAGTACGCCATCAGCCGCTTGAAGTTGCGCTGCCCGATCGCCGCGACCGCCCCGAGGAACATCGACGCGAGCGAGAGGAACGACAGGATCTGCTGCCAGTCCGAGACCGCGTCGCCGAAGGCCTCGAACAGCAGCCGCGCGAACATCGCCGCCGCCGCCGCCTTGGGCGCGCCGGCGAAGAACGCCGTCACCGGGGTCGGCGCGCCCTCGTAGACGTCGGGCGTCCACATGTGGAACGGCGCCGCCGACACCTTGAAGGCGATGCCGGCGCAGAGGAACACCAGCCCGAAGATCAGCCCGATGCCGAGCTCCCCGCTGCCGGCGACGATCGCCGCGATCCCCTCGAAGCTCGTCGTGCCGGAATAGCCGTAGGTGAGGCTCGCCCCGTAGAGCAGGAGCCCCGACGACAGCGAGCCGAGGACGAAGTACTTCAGCCCCGCCTCGGTCGAGCGTTCGCTGTCGCGCCGGAACGCCGCGACGACGTAGAGCGCGAGGCTCTGCAACTCGAGCCCGACGTAGAGCACGATCAGGTCCCGCGCCGAGACCATCACCATCATGCCGACGGACGCGAGCACGATCAGCACCGGGAACTCGAACTTCATCAGGTCGTTGCGCACGAGGTAGTCGTGGCTGAGCGCCAGCGCCGCCGCCGCGCCGAAGAGCACCACCACCTTGGCGAACCGCGCGAACCCGTCCGACACGAACGAGTCGTCGAAGGCCGTCCGCGTCCCCTCGGGCAGGAACCCGACGTAGAGCCCGACCGCGACGAGCACCACGCACGAGATCCAGAGCAGCGTCCCCCCGACCTCGCGCCGGGCATAGGCGCCCCACATCAGGCCGGCCATCGCGAAGAGCGCGAGCACCACCTCCGGCGCGACGATGTTGAGGTTCTCCGAAAGCATCGCGCGAGGCCCCTCAGTTCGCGGCGAGCGTCGTGGCCGTGGCCGCGAGCGCCGTCTGGGTATGATCGACCAGCGCCGTCACCGACGGGCCGACGATGTCGAGGATCAGCGACGGATAGACGCCGAGCACCACCGTCGCGGCGACGAGCGGCGCGAAGATCAGCTTCTCGCGGCGGTCCATGTCGCGGATGGTCTTGAGGCTCTCCTTGATGAGATCGCCGAAGGTCACCCGCCGGTAGAGCCAGAGCGCGTAGCACGCCGAGAGGATCACCCCGGTCGCCGCGAAGAACGCCACCCACGTCGACACCTGGAAGACCCCGGCCATGGTCAGGAACTCGCCGACGAAGCCGCTCGTCCCCGGCAGCCCGACGTTGGCCATGGTGAAGAGCATGAAGCACAGCGCGAACACCGGCATGCGGATCACCAAGCCGCCGTAGGCGGCGATCTCGCGGGTGTGCATGCGGTCGTAGATCACCCCGACGATGAGGAAGAGCGCCCCCGAGACGAAGCCGTGGGAGAGCATCTGGAACATCGCCCCGTCGAGGCCCTGCTGGTTGATCGCGAAGATCCCCATGGTCACGAAGCCCATGTGCGCCACCGACGAGTAGGCGATGAGCTTCTTCATGTCGTCCTGCATCATCGCGACGAGGCTGGTGTAGACGATCGCCATCACGCTGAGGAAGAAGACGAAGGTCGCGAGGTGGTCCGCCGCCACCGGGAACATCGGCAGGCTGAAGCGGATGAAGCCGTAGCCGCCCATCTTCAGGAGGATCGCCGCGAGGATCACCGACCCCGCCGTCGGCGCCTGCACGTGCGCGTCCGGCAGCCAGGTGTGCACCGGCCACATCGGCATCTTGACCGCGAAGCTCGCGAAGAAGGCGAGGAAGAGCAGCGTCTGCACCCCGCCCGTCACCGTGAACCCGAGGACGCGCATCGTCTCCGACGGGAAGGTGAAGCCCATCAGCGTCGGGATGTCGGTCGTCCCCGCCATCCGCCACATCGCGATCATCGCGACGAGCATCAGCACCGAGCCGAGGAAGGTGTAGAGGAAGAACTTGAACGCCGCGTAGATGCGGTTCGCCCCGCCCCAGATGCCGATGATCAGGAACATCGGGATCAGGCTGCCCTCGAAG
>CAZEGY010000006.1:24095-25552 GCA_964511815.1 uncultured Rhodovulum sp. | reverse complement strand
TCGCCGAACCTGGTGCAGGAGGTGTTCCAGACGCTGATCCGCCTGCGCGACGCGGGCGTGACCATCCTGATGGTCGAGCAGAACGCCAAGGCCGCGCTCGCGATGTCGGACATGGGCATCGTGCTCGAGCTCGGCCAGACGCGCCTCCACGACCGCGCCGCGACGCTGCTCGCCGACCCCCGGGTCGGGCAGCTCTTCCTCGGTGGCCACATCGAGGACAGCGCCGCCTGACCGGCGCTCTGCCTCCGCGCCGGGTGGGCGCGGAGGCAGGCGGGGTCATCGGCACATCCGCGAAGCGAAGGCGGGCGCTTGCGCCCGACGCCAAGTCCGCGAAGCGAAGGCGGGCGGTCGCGCACGACGCCGGCCGGGCCTGTCGGGCCCGGCCGGCGTTCTCGCGGACCTACTCGGCCAGGGCGGCGACCTCGGTCCGGCTGCCGGTCTCGACCGAGCGGCGCACCGCCTCCATCACCGCCATGTTGCGGGCGCCCTCGATGGCGCCGACGTGGGTCGGGGCGCCGTCCTCGACCACCGCGCGGAAGTGGCGGATCTGGCGGATGTAGGGGTCCTCCCGCGCGACGTCGGCGCGGGTCATCGTCATCGGCACCGTCCAGTCGCGCGCCCCGTCGTGGCGCCAGATCTCGAGGCGCGGCAGCGTCAGCCCGGCCTCGGTCCCGACGAAGCGGTGGGAGTTCACGTCGTGCGCAGGAAAGCGCGGGCTGTCGCCGGCGGTGAGGTCCCAGCTCCACGGCCCGGCGGCGGTGTCGGAGACGACGAGCGAGGCCAGCGCCCCGCCGGCGAGCTCGAAGGTGATCGCCCCGGTGTCCTCGACCGCGAGCCCGCGGGTCGCGCTCGACGCGAGGGCCGAGACCGAGACGATCTCGCCGCAGACGTAGCGGATGAGGTCGATCTCGTGGATCAGGTTGATGAGGAAGGTGCCGCCGACGCCCGGCGTCCGCCGCCACTCGGGCGCGAAGTAGTCGTCGGGCTTCATCAGGCAGGCGGTGGCGCTGACGCAGACGAGGCGGCCGAGGGCGCCGTCCTCGACGAGCGTCCGCGCCGCCTGCACGAACGGATGGTGGCGCCGGTGATGCCCGACGAGCACGGCGACCCCGGCGCGGCGCTGGGCGGCGAGCAGCTCCTCGGCCTCGGCGAGGGTGTTGGCGAGCGGCTTCTCGACGATGAGCGGCACGCCGGCGGCGAGGAAGTCGAGGGCGATCGGCAGGTGGGTCTCGTTCGGCGACGCCACGATCGCTCCGTCCGGCCGCTCGGCCTCGATCAGCGCCCGGTGGTCGCGGTAGTGGGCGGTCCCGAAGCGGGCGGCGAGTGCCGCGCCCGCGTCGAAGGGATCGGCCACGCCGGCGAGCTCGATGCCCTCGGTCGCGGCGATCGCCTGGCAGTGGGTGAGGCCGATGGCCCCGGCGCCGATGACGGCGATACGCATTGCCTCTTCTCCTTCG
>CAZEGY010000006.1:0-23995 GCA_964511815.1 uncultured Rhodovulum sp. | reverse complement strand
GAGGCCGATGGCCCCGGCGCCGATGACGGCGATACGCATTGCCTCTTCTCCTTCGTTCGGGCCGCTTCGTTCAGGCCGGCGCGCGGGCGGCCTCGACCACCGCGCGCGTCGTCTTCAGGGCGAGCGCCGCCCGCTCCGCCGGCCCGAGCCGCTCGGCGAGCGCGTGGTTCGGGATCTCGACGCTGATGACCGCGTCCGCCGGGATCGCCCGGGCGAGGCCGGCGAGGTCGATGCCGCCCTCGCCGGGCATCAGGCGCGCCCGCCGCGCGATCTCGATCAGGCCGGCGTCGGAGGGGTCGTAGTCCTTCGGGCCGTCGCAGAACTGGACGTAGTTGATCCGCGCGCGCGGCAGCGCGGCGACGTCGGCGAGCGTGGTGTCGGAGCGGTCGAAGTGCAGCGCGTCGATCAGCACGCCGCCGTTCGGCGCGCCGGCCGCCTCGACGATCCGGCGGGCGGTGGCGAGGTTCGGCACCTTCGTCCACGGCATGAACTCGAGGTCGACGGTCAGGTCGAACTCCGCCGCCAGCCGCGCCAGCCGGGCGAAGCTCTCGACCAGCCGCGCCTCCTCGGGGTCGTCGCCGGCGACGAGCACGTTCTTCGCCCCGAGCCGCCGGCCGCGGTCGAAGAACGGCGCGAAGGTCGCGACGTCGGTCTCGGGCTTCAGCCGCACGATCTCGATGTCGGCGACCCCGATCCCGGTGTCCTTCAGCGCCGCGGCCGCCTCGGCGAGGACGCCGTCGTCGGTGAGGATCGGGTAGTCGGGCTCGGTCGGGGCCGCGGGCAGGAGCCGCAGGCCGACGAGGTCGTAGCCGGTCGCGGCCGCGACGCGGATCGCCGCGACCGGACCGAGGTCGAAGGTGGTGAGGAAGGCGAGCGAGTAGCGGTGTCCCATCGTCGGCCTCACTGGAGGGGCGAGAAGGGCAGGGGCATGGCGACCGTCGAGGTCATCGCCGGCGTCAGCCAGTCGGGGCCGCCCTTCGCCGGCCACGCGCCGTCGGCGAACGACTGCCCGCGCGCCTTCGCCCGCGCCTCGAGGCTCGGATAGGGCCAGAGCTGGGTCAGCCGCGGGCTGCCGTCGAGCGAATACATCGCGATGGTCAGCGGCGAGTAGGCGCTGCGCCCGGGCACCGCGCCCTCCCACTTGCCCATCGTCGGCATCAGCCCGTTCAGCTTCATCGCGTAGGAGCGCAGCTCGTAGAACGGCCCGAACTTGCCCGGCTCGACCGGGGGAAGGAAGTCGAGCGGGCGGTAGCTGTCGAAGCGCATGTCGACGAGATGCTCGACGCAGCCGAACGGGTCGTCGGACCGGAGCGCCCGGTCGCGCTCGGCGGCGAGGTCGTCGAGGCTGTCGAAGCCGCGGAAGACGTAGACCTCGTTCAGCGCGCCGATGTCGGAGGCGAAGGCGCCGAGCAGGCGGCCCTTGGCCTCGGGCGCCTTCACCCAGGCCTCGACCGCCGGGGCGGCCTTGCCGGTGCCGAAGATCACCGTCTTCAGCGTCGCGATCTCGTAGAACTTCATGCCGTGGTTTCCTCTGTCTCTCGCGTTTCTTCCAGCCCGTCCACGGGCACCCCCGCGAGCACCCGGCCCGCGACGTATCCGAAGGTCATCGCCGGGCCGAGGGTGATGCCCCCGCTCGGGTAGTTGCCGCCCATGACGCTCGACATGTCGTTGCCGACCGCGAAGAGCCCGGGCACCGCGGCGCCGTCGCGACCGAGCACCCGCGCCGCCGCGTCGGTCCGGAGCCCGGCGAAGGTGCCGAGGCTGCCGGCGACGATGCGCACGGCGTAGAAGGGCGCCTTCTCCAGCGGCCCGAGCGACGGGTTGGCGCCGGTCGCCGCCGCGTCGCCCTGCACGCGGTTGTAGGCGGAGCGGCCGCGGCCGAAGTCGGGATCGTCGCCGGCCCGCGCGAAGTCGTTGAAGCGCGCCACCGTCGCCTCGAGCGTGGCGGGGTCGATCCCGCACGCCTGCGCCAGCTCGGCGAGCGTCCGCCCACGCCTGAGATAGCCCGAGCGCAAGGCCGGCCGCAGCGGGAAGGGCAGGGGCTTCGCCCACCCGAGCCCCCAGCGCCGCTGCGCCGCGTGGTCGGCGATCAGCCAGGCGACCGGTTCCTCGCCGGGGGGCGTGGCGCGGAAGAGCCCGACCATGAAGTCGTGGTAGCTGTCGGCCTCGTTCACGAACCGGCGGCCGCGGGCGTCGACCGCGAGGAACCCGGGCTTCGCCCGCTCGATGAGGTGCGGGAAGCGCGCGACGCTGCCGTCCGCCCGCGGCACGAGCGAGACCGGCGCCCAGGCGCCCGGGTTCACCAGGTCGTCCGCGACGACGCCGCCCGCCGCCTCGCCGAGGCGCAGGCCGTCGCCGCTGTTGCTCTCCGGCGCGGCCGAATGGTGGCGTGGGTGCTCGAAGAGCGCCGCGGTCCGCTCGGGGTCGTGGGGGAAGCCGCCCGCCGCCAGCACCACGCCGCGCAGCGCGCGGACGACGGCGGGCGCGGCGCCGCCGACCCGGACCGCGACGACGCGGCCGTCCTCGACGACCAGTCCCTCGGCGGGGGCCTCGGTGCGGATCGCCACGCCGCGGTCGAGCGCGCTCCTGAGCAGCCGCGCCGCCAGCGCGTTGCCGTTGACGAGCTGCATCCCGCGGCGATGCGCGACGAGATCGCGCCCGTGCTTCAGGAACCGCCCGGCGGCGTGGCGCGCCGAGGCGACGGAGCGCGTCGCGTTGACGAAGTGGTTGAGGTCGGCGCCCGAGGCGATCCCCATGCCGGCGACCGAGATCACGTCGAGCGGCGGCCGGAGCTTGGCGATCCACGGGCCGAGCGCGCGCCCGTCGTAGGGCGCCGCCGCCACCGACCGGCCGCCGGTGGCGTGG
The DNA here is from genome assembly GCA_964511815.1 of uncultured Rhodovulum sp. Classification (GTDB taxonomy): domain Bacteria; phylum Pseudomonadota; class Alphaproteobacteria; order Rhodobacterales; family Rhodobacteraceae; genus Amaricoccus. The sequence continues at coordinate 21,130 of CAZEGY010000006.1, read as the reverse complement.
CCGGGGGTGGCATGGAAGTCGGGCACCTTGTTGCCGTCGACGAAGGCGACCGCCGTTTTCTCCTCGAAGAAGCGGACCATCTCCGGGCCGTTCCTCAGGAACACGTCGACCCGCGGGTCGCCGGCGGCGTTGCCGAGCTCGCTCGCGAGGTAGCGCTTGGGCTCGGCCTCGTCCTCGACGATGCCGCCGCGGACGGCGAGCGGGTTGCGCGGGATCCAGAGCCAGCCCCCGGACCAGGCGGTGGTGCCGCCGAGCACCGGCGCCTTCTCGACGACCAGCACCCGCAGCCCGTGCTCGGCGGCCACGACCGCCGTCGCGAGGCCGCCGGCACCCGAGCCGACGACCACGACGTCGAAGCTCTCTCCGCTCACGATGCCGGCACTCCGGGAATGAGCCCGAGCGCGCTGTCGGCGATGCCGCCGTCGGCGAGCAGCACCTGCCCGGTGACGTAGGCCGCGCCCGGTCCGGCGAGGAAGCCGACCACGGCGGCGATGTCGTCGGGCGTGCCGATGCGGCCGAGCGGCACCAGCGCCTCGCGCCGCGCCTTGACCTCGGCGTGCGCGTAGATGCGCTCGGTCAGCGGCGTGCGGATCATGCCCGGCGCCACGGCGTTGACGCGGATGCCGTCCGCCGCCCACTCCTGCGCCAGCACGCGCGCGAGCATCACCAGCGCCGCCTTGGCCGCCGAGTAGGCGCCGAGCCCCTTGTGCGGGCGCAGGCCCGACATCGAGGCGACGACGACGATGCTGCCCTTCGACGCCGCCAGCGCCGGCCGGAACGCCTGGGCCAGCAGGAAGGTCGGGCGGGTGTTGACGGCGAAGGTCCGGTCCCACTCCGCCGCCGGCAGGTCGGCGAGCCGGTGCGGCACCGAGGCGCCGGCGTTGGAGACGAAGGCGTCGAGCCCGCCGCCGAGCGCGTCGAGGGTGCGCGCCGCGAGCTCGGCGCAGACCGCGGGGTCGGAGAGGTCGCCGGTCAGGTAGGTCGTCCGCGCCCCGTCCGCGGCCAGCCGGTCGAGCAGGGCCTGCGGCGCCGGCTTGCGGCCGCTGGCGGTCAGCACGAGCTCGAGCGGCTCGCCGCGCGCCGCGCAGTCGGCCGCGAGGCGCAGCGCCGTGGCGCCGCCGATCCCCTCGCTGGCCCCGGTGACGATGATCTTCATGACGCTGCCTTCCTTTCGTCGGCCGCCGATACGGCAAAGAACCGCGAGCCGCGGCTGGCGGCGCCGATCTCGTCGGCGGCGGCCTGGAGGACGGGGGCGAGCTCGGCCATCCGGGCCTCGTCGAGCCGCACGCTCGGCGCGGCGATCGACAGGCAGCCGAGCGCCTCGCCGCTGTCGGGCCGGCGCACCGGCACCGCGATCGCCGCCATGCCGGCGAGATAGCTGTCGATGGCGACCGCGTAGCCGCGCGACCGCGCCGCGGCGAGCCGCGCCAGCAGCTCGGTCGCGCTGGCCGGGGCGCCGCCGCCGGCGCCGACCTGGGTCGGGGCCAGCCCCTGCCGCGACACCGCCATCAGGGCGTCGTCGTCGCTCATCGCCGAGAGGAACGCCTGCCCCCCGGCCGAGGACGCCAGATGCACCACCACGCCCTGCTCCCGCCCGGGGTCGTAGCGCAGTCCGCCGGTCGCCCCCTGCGCCACGCCGACCCAGACGAGGCTGCCGCCGTCGAAGACGCTGAGCCTGACCAGCTCGCCCGACTCCGCCGCGAGCCGGTCGAGGATCGGCTGGGCGACGTCGGTGATGCCGCTCTGCCCGAGAAAGCTCAGGCCCATCGCCGCCAGCTTGATCGTCAGCGCATAGTCGCCCTGCGCCCGGTCCTGTCGCACGTAGCCGAGGCGGGCGAGGTCGTTCAGCAGCCGGTGCGCCGCGCTCGCCGGCATGTCGAGCCGCGTCGCGATCGCGCTCACCGGCAGCCCGCCCGGATGCCCGGTCAGCAGTTCGAGGATACCGAGCGTCCTCTCGAGCACGCCACTCATGCCTGTGGTCTCCGGATTCCGTTCATCGCAGCGATCCTACCACGGGGTCGAGTGGAATGGAATAGCATTCTAAAATTGAATATCGTTCTGAACGGTGGCATGAAGGCGCCGGAGATTCGGGAATCAGGGAAGGGATCGGGCGCATGTCTCAAGCGGCAGGCAGCCTCGCCGGGATCGTCGAGGGCACGGCCTACGACGTCGTCGTGCTCGGGGCGGGCGCGGGCGGCATGGCCGCGGCGGTCTTCGCGGCGCTCGACGGACAGCGCGTCCTCCTCGTCGAGCGCACCGAGTACCTCGGGGGAACCTCCGCCCTCTCCGCCGCCACGACCTGGGTGCCCGGCACCCGCCTCGCCGCGACGGTCGGCGCGGAGGACAGCCGCGAGACCGTCTCGGGCTTCCTCGACCGCGCCGTCGGCAACCGCGCGCCCAAGGCGCTGCGCGAAGCCTTCCTCGACGCCGGACCGCAGGCGATCCACACGCTCCTCGACAAGACCGAGGTGCAGTTCCGCGCCCGGCCGTTCCACCCCGACTATCTCTACGAGCTCGAAGGCTCGACCTCCTGCGGCCGCGCGCTCGAGCCCGAGCCCTTCGACGGCCGCCGCCTCGGCGCCGACCTCGCGCTCGTCCGCCCGCCGATCCCGGAGTTCACCATCCTCGGCGGCATGGCGATCGACCGCGACGACATCAGGCACCTCTTGAAGATGAAGACCTCGCTCGGGTCGTTCCTCTACGCGGCGCGCCTGATCGCCGGCTACGGCCTCGCCCGCCTGCGCCATCCGCGCGACCCGCGGCTCCTGATGGGCAACGCGCTGATCGGCCGGCTGCTCGCCGCCGCCCGCCGGCTCGGCGTCACCATCCTGACCGAGGCGAAGGTCGACGACCTCGTCACCGAAGACGGCGCCGTCACCGGCGTCGTCGTCACGCAGGGCGCGACCACCCGCCGCCTCGCCGCCACCCGCGGCGTGGTCCTCGCCAGCGGCGGGTTCACCCGCCACCCGACGCGCCGGCAGGAGATGCTGCCGGCGCCGGCGCCCGAGTGGAGCCCGGCCGCGCCCGGCCACACCGGCGAATTGCACGACATCGTCCTCGGCCTCGGCGCCCACTACGGCAGCGGCCAGGCGCAGAACGCCTTCTGGGCACCGATCTCGGTCCGCGCGCGCAAGGACGGCTCGATGGCCGCCTTCCCGCACTTCGTCCTCGACCGCTCCAAGCCCGGCACCGTCTGCGTCGGCCGCGACGGCCGCCGCTTCGTCAACGAGTCGCGCTCCTACCACGAGTTCGTCGGCGCGATGTACGCGGCGAACCGCGACGGCGCGACCATCCCCGCCTATCTCGTCGCCGACGGCGTCGCCCTGAAGAAGTACGGCCTCGGCATGGTTCGCCCCGGCGGCGGCAACCTGAAGCCGTTCCTCGACGACGGCTACCTGGTGACGGCCGACACCCTCGACGCGCTCGCGGCGAAGCTCGGCATCGACGCCGCCGGCCTCGCGGAGACCGTCGGCAGGATGAACGCCTACGCCGCCGCCGGCGACGACCCGGAGTTCCACCGCGGCGTCACCGTCTACGAGCGGGCGAACGGCGATCCGACCGCGGGGACGAAGAACCCGACGCTCGGCCCGATCGCCACCGCGCCCTTCTACGCGGTGCGGCTCTGGCCCGGCGACATCGGCGCGGCGATGGGCCTCGTCACCGACACCGACGCCCGGGTGCTGCGCGAGGACGGCGACCCGATCCCCGGCCTCTACGCCGTCGGCAACGACGCCCAGTCGATCATGGGCGGGGTCTATCCCGGCCCCGGCATCACCATCGGCCCGGCGATCGCCTTCGGCTACATCGCCGCCCGCCACGCCAGCGGCCGCGCCGCGGCATGAGCCGCGTCCTCGTCACCGGCGGCAGCGGCTTCCTCGGCGCCTGGGTCGTCCGCGACCTCGTCGCCCGCGGCCATGCGGTGCGCGTCCTCGACCTGCACCCGAACCCGGCCCAGCTCGACTTCGTCGCGCCGGGCCTCGCCGCCCGCGTCGCGTGCGTCGCCGGCGACATCCGCGACGCCGCCGCCGTCCGCGACGCGATGCGCGGCTGCGACCGCGCCATCCACCTCGCCGGCGTCATGACCGTGGACTGCGCCCGCGACCCCGTCGCCGGCGCGACGATCAACCTGATCGGCAGCCTCAACGTCTTCGAGGCGGCGATCGCCGAGGGCCTCCCCGGCCTCGCCTACGTCTCGACGGCCGGGGTCTTCGGCCCGGGCGACGCGGACCATCCCCGGCCCGCCACCCACTACGGCGCCTTCAAGCTCGCGGTCGAGGGCTCGGCCCGCGCCTACCTCGCCGACCGCGGCTTCGCCTCGGTCGGCTTCCGTCCCTACATCGTCTACGGGCCGGGCGAGTCGAGCGGCATCGCCGCAGGCCCGAGCATCGCGCTCCGCGCCGCCCACGAGGGGCGCCCGGCGACGATCCGCTTCTCCGGCCGCGTCGGCTTCGTCCACGTCGAGGAGGTCGCGGCCGCCTTCGTCGCCGCCATCGAGGCGCCGTTCGAAGGTGCCGAGGCCCACACGCTCGCCGGGGAGACCGCCGACATGGCGGACTTCCTCGCCGCGCTCCGCGCCGAGGTGCCGGGCGCGGAGATCGCCGTCGACGGCCCGCCGCTGCGCATCCCGCCCGAGATCGGCGCCGCCCCGCGGCCGCCGCTGCTCGACGCGGTGCCGCGGATCGGCCTCGCCGACGGCATCGCCCGAACCCTCTCCCACTACCGCAGGTGACCCGCATGGACGTGACGCTCGATGGCGAGACCCGCCTCTACTACATCGTCGGCGACCCGATCGCCCAGGTGAAGTCGCCCCCGGCGCTCACCGCCATCCTCGTCGAGCGCGGCGCCAACGCCCTCGTCGTCCCGGCGCACGTCGCGCCCGCCGACCTCGACGCCTTCCTCGCCGCCGCCCGCGCAACGCAGAACGTCGATGGCATCGTCGTCACCGTGCCGCACAAGATCGCGGCCCTCGCCTTCTGCGACGAGGCGAGCGAGCGCGCCCGCTTCGCCGGCTCGACCAACGTCATCCGCCGCGGCGCCGACGGCCGCTGGCACGGCGACAACACCGACGGCATGGGCTATCTCGACGGCATCGCCGCCTGCGGCTTCGATGTCGCGGGCAGGACCGCGCTTCTCGTCGGCGCCGGCGGCGCCGGCGCGGCGATCGCCTACGAGATCCTCGCCCGCGGCGCCGCGCACCTGAAGGTCCACGACATCGACACCGCCCGCCGCGACCGGGTCATCGCCCGCCTCGCCGAGCGTTTCCCCGGCCGCGTCGCGCCCGGCGACGCCGACCCGACCGGCGTCGACCTCGTCGCCAACGCCACCCCGCTCGGGATGCGCGAGGGCGACCCGCTCCCGGTGGAGGCGGCGAAGCTCGTCGCGTCCCAGTTCGTCGCCGACGTCATCACCCGGCCGGAGATCTCGCCGCTCCTCGTCGCGGCGCGCCGGACCGGCTGCGCGACGATGCCCGGCTCGGGGATGTTCGCGGCCCAGGCCCGCATCCTCGTCGACCGGATGCTCGCCTGACCGACGCGGGCCCTACGATCGCGGCGGCAGCTTGGTGGCCACCTCGATGAAGCGACTGGTCGGACCGGAGCGGTTGGTCCGCTTCCAGACCAGGATGGTCTCGCTGCGGAAGTCGGGGTGCTGGATCGGGCGGACCTCGACGTTCCGGCCGAGGAAGCCGACGAGGCTTTCTGGATAGATCGTCACCCCGAGGCCGGCGGCGACGAGGCCGATGAGCGCGAGGGTGTTCGAGGCCTCGATGCGGACGCGGAGCGCGACGCCGACGCCGTGGAAGAGGTCGGCGAGCCGCCAGCGATACTCTCCCCATTCGACCATGTCGCCGAGGATCAGGTCGACGCCCGCGAGGTCCGCCGGCCGCACGTGCGGCAGGCGCGCGAGCGGGTGATTGCGCGGGGCGACGAGGTAGAGCGGGTCGGACGCGAGCCGGACGGTGCGGTACTCCGAGTGGACGAAGGGCCCGATCATGTAGCCGATGTCGACCTCGTCGTTGGCGAGCGCCAGCTTCTGCCCCTGGGTCCGCATGTAGCGGAGCTTCACCTCGACGTAGGGATGGAGCTTGCCGAAGCGGGCGACGGCTTGCGGGACGAGCTCGGTCGCGGCGAACGCCATGTAGGCGACGCGCACGGTGCCCGTCCGGCCCTCGGAGATGTCGCGCGCCGTGACGACGGCCTCGGCGTAGCGGCGGAGGAGCTCGGAATTGTCCTCGAAGAAGCGCCGCCCGGCGGCGGTCAGCGTCACCTCGCGGGTCGTCCGCTCGAGGAGGCGGAAGCCGAGGGTCTGCTCGAGCTTCTGGATGCGGCGGGTCAGCGCCGACTGGTCGAGATGCAGCCGCTCGGCGCTGCGGCGGAAGTTGAGCTCCTGGGCGACGACGAGGAACGAGTAGACGAGATCGAGGCCGGCCGGACCGTCCATCGCAGCCTCCGTGTGACTGATGCATGGCATGCAACAATTGCTGGCGAGTCGGCAATTCCGTTCGAGGCCCGGCGGGCGCATCGTGGCTTCGGGAGGCGAGACGGCAGGTTCCCGCCGCGATCCCCGATCCGAAACACTCGATGCGGCCGGCGCGTGGCGCGTCCGGCGGAGGAGATGCTCATGTCCGAGGTGGACACCAAGGAACTCGACCGCTTGCTCAACGAGGCCTTCGCGGCCGCGACCAAGCTCTACCAGGAGCGCGGCTTCCAGCGCCGGGTCGGCTTCGGCAAGCGGCCGGCGCTGGTCAGCGTCGACCTCGCCAACGCCTGGACCCGTCCGGGCAACCCGTTCACCTGCGACCAGGAGAAGATGGACAACGAGATCATCCCGGGGATGCAGAAGCTGCTCGCGGCCTGCCGCGCCAACGGCCACCCGGTGATCCACGTCACCACCGCCTACGAGATCACCGACCGCAACGCCGCCTTCACCGACATGGGCCTCTGGCACGACAAGATCCCGGTCGACGTCGTCAACCTCGCCGACAAGGACCTCTGGGCGATCGACAGCCGCATCGCGCCGGTCGAGGGCGAGTACACGCTGCTCAAGAAGCGCGCCTCGTCGTTCCACGGCACCGAGCTCGCCGGCATCCTGCGGGCGAACGGCGTCGACACCATCCTCGTCACCGGCGTCACCGCCTGCGCCTGCGTGCGCCAGACGATCTGCGACGGCATCGCCGACGGCTTCCGCACCATCGCCGTCAAGGAAGCGATCGGCGACCGGGTGCCGGGCGCGGTGGCGTGGAACCTCTTCGACATCGACGCCAAGTTCGGTGATGTCCACACCGTCGACGAGTGCGTCGCCTACCTCAACTCGGTGGGCACGAGCACGGCCGCGGCGGCCGAGTAGTCCGAGCCGACGACGCGGAGCGGCGCCGCCGCTCCGCGTTCCACGGAAAGCGCGCCCTGCGTCGATCGCGGCGCCGGGGCGCCCAGCCAAGGAAACGCCCCCGGATGTCACAGCACGGCTCTGCCGCCCCGCATGCCGATTCCGCCACCCTGCGCAAGGTCACCACGGCCGCGGTGGCGGGGACGGTGATCGAGTGGTTCGACTTCGCGATCTACGGCTTCATGGCGCCGATCATCGCGATCACCTTCTTCCCCGAGGGCAACCGCGTCGCGGGCCTGCTGCAGACCTTCGCGATCTTCGCGGTCGCCTTCGCGCTCAGGCCGGTCGGCGGCGCCTACTTCGGCATGATGGGCGACCGGCTCGGCCGCAAGAAGGTGCTGGCCCTCACCGTCCTGCTCATGTCGATCGCCACCGCGGCGATCGGGCTCCTCCCGAACTACCACACCATCGGCATCTGGGCGCCGATCCTGCTCACCCTCGCCCGCTGCCTCCAGGGATTCTCCGCCGGCGGCGAGTATGCGGGTGCGGTCACCTACGTGATCGAGCACGCGCCCGCCGAAGAGCGCTCGCGCTACTCGAGCTGGATGCCGGCGGCGACCTTCGCCTCCTTCGCGCTCGCCGCGCTCATCTCCTACCTCTTGACGGTCTCGCTCTCGACCGAGGCGATGAACGGCTGGGGCTGGCGGGTGCCCTTCCTCCTCGCGGCGCCGCTCGGCCTCGTCGCGCTCTACATCCGCAGCCGGCTCGACGAGAGCCCGCTCTTCCAGGCGGTGCTCGACGGTCCGGAGGCGCCCCACACGCCCCTCGGCGAGACGATGCGCGAGCAGTGGGTGCCGATGGTCCGGCTCGGCGCCTACATCAGCCTGACCGCGCTCAGCTTCTACATCTTCTCGACCTACATGACGACCTTCCTGCGCTCGGTCGTCGGGATGGCGCCGGACCACGTGCTGCTCTCGAACGTGCTGGCGCTGACCCTCGCTGCGGTGATGGCGCCGTTCCTCGGCCGGATCTGCGACCGCATCGGCCGTCGGCCGACGATGATCGCCTCGGCGCTGCTCCTCGGCGGCCTCGCGGTGCCGGCCTATCTCGTCGCCTCGAACGGCACGCTTGGCTCGGCGCTCGCGGCCCAGATCATGCTCGCGGTCGGCGCGGTGACGGCGAACGTGGTGACCGCGGTGCTGCTCTGCGAGGTGTTCCCGACCCGGGTGCGCTACACCGCCTCGGCCGTCACCTACAACGTCGCCTACGCGATCTTCGGCGGCACCGCGCCCTTCGTCGCCACCTGGCTGATCGCGACGACCGACAACCGGCTGGCCCCGGCGATCTACATCACCATCGTGGCAGCGGTGGCCTTCGTGGTCGCGCTCCTCACCCCCGAGACCGCCGGCCGCCGCTTCGACACGGCCAAGGCGGCGACGCCCGGGGTGCCGACCGGCGAGCCCGTCGCCGCCCGCGCCTGACCGAATTTTCAGAACGACACCGACTTGGAGGAAACCACAATGGCGAGAATAGGCGTGGACGTCGGCGGCACGAACACCGACCTGGTGCTCGAGTGCGGCAAGGGCGTCTTCTACCACAAGGTCCCGACCACGCTCCGGAACCAGTCGATCGGCGTCGTCGAGGGCGTCAAGGCGCTCTGCCGGAAGGCCGAGATCGAACCCGCCGAGGTCGAGACCATCGTCCACGGCACCACCACCGCGACCAACATCACCATCGAGCACAACGGCTCGGAATGCGGGATGCTGACGACCGAGGGTTTCCGCGACATCCTGCACATCGGCCGCCACAAGCGCCCCTACAACTTCTCGCTGCATTTCGACGTGCCGTGGCAGAGCCAGCCGCTGGTCAAGCGCCGCAACCGCATCGCCATCCCCGAGCGCATCCTGCCGCCGACCGGCGCGGTCGAGACGCCGCTCGACGAGGCGGCGGTGCGCGCGGCCTGCGCGGTCTTCAAGCGCCGCGGCATCGAGTCGGTGGTGATCGGCTTCATGTTCGCCTTCCTCAACGACAGCCATGAGCGCCGCGCCCGGGAGATCGTGCTCGAGGAGATGCCCGACGCCTACGTCACCCTGTCGAGCGAGGTCGCCAAGGTGATGCGCGAGTACGAGCGCTTCTCCACCGCGGCGATGAACTGCTACGTCGGCCCGAAGACCGCCTTCTACCTCAACGACCTCGAGTCGCGGCTCCGCGACGCCGGCGTCGGCTCGAAGCTGCGGATCATGCAGTCGAACGGCGGCGTCTCGACGGTCGAGGCCTGCGCCAGGCGGCCGATCCGCATCCTGATGTCGGGACCGGCGGGCGGGGTCATCGGCGGCGCCTCCGAGGGCGAGATGGCGGGGGTGGCGAACGTCATCACCGTCGACATCGGCGGCACCTCGGCCGACATCTCGACGATCCCGGGCGGCACGGTGAAGATCATGAACCCGCGCGACACCTACGTCGGCGGCCATCCGGTGCTGACCCCGATGATCGACCTCGTGACCATCGGCGCCGGCGGCGGCTCGGTCGCCTACGTCGACGAGGCCGGCGGCTTCAACGTCGGGCCGCGCTCGGCGGGCTCGGAGCCGGGGCCGGCGTGCTACGGCCGCGGCGGCGAGGAGCCGACGGTGACCGACGCCCAGGTGGTGCTCGGCCGCCTCGACCCCGACCTCGCGCTCGGCGGCGACCTCGCGCTCGACCCCGAGCTCGCGCGGAAGGCGGTCGAGGAGAAGGTGGCGAAGCCCCTCGGCCTCAGCGTCACCGAGGCGGCGCTCGGCATCATCAAGGTCATCAACAACAACATGGCCCTCGCCATCCGCTCGAACTCGGTCGCCCGCGGCCTCGACCCCCGCGACTTCTCGATCATGCCCTTCGGCGGCGCCGGCCCCCTCCACGGCGTCGCGCTGGCCGAGGCGGTCTCGGCGCGCGACGTGATCGTGCCGGTCGCGCCCGGCATCACCGCCGCGGTCGGGCTCCTCAAGTCCGACCTCCGCTACGAGCACACCGAGTCGGGCCTGATCGAGCTCGGCGCCGCCACCGACGCGGACCTCGACCGCCTCAACGCCGCCCGCGAGTCGCTGCGCGCGGTGGTGACCGCGGACCTCGACGCCGACGGCATCTCCCGCGCCGACCAGGTGATCGAGCTCGTCGCCGAGTGCCGCTACCACGGCCAGGGCTTCGAGCTGCGCGCGGCGATGCCCGACGGGCCGGTGACGCAGGCCAACAAGAAGGTCATCGTCGACAGCTTCCACGCCCAGCACCAGGTCGACTACGGCTACAGCTACCCCGAGCAGGAGGTCGAGATCATCACCCTCCGCGCCATCGGCTCGGCGGCGGTGCGGCGGATCGAGATCCCCAAGGTCGCGCCGACCGACGGCTCGAGCCCGGATCGGGCGCTGATGTTCGTGCGGACCACGACCTTCGACGACGGCCGCACCCTCGACACCCCGCGCTACGACCGCAGGAAGCTCCTCGCGGGCGACCGCATCGAGGGGCCGGCGATCCTCGTCCAGCACGACTCGAACACCCTCGTCCCGCCCGGCTACGTCGCCGACCTGCTCGACTACGGCAACATCCGGATCCACGCGGCCGGCGCCGCCTGAGGAGCACGCACGATGAACAGCATCACCATGCCCAAGCCCGCCGCCCGCGCAGCGGCGCCCCGCGCCGAGGTCGACCCGATCACCCTCCAGGTGATCCGCGGCGCCTTCGAGACCATCGCCGAGGAGATGGGCCACGTCCTCTACCGGATGTCGTTCTCCTCGATCATCCGCGAGAGCCAGGACCTCGGCGCCGGGCTCTTCGACACCGACTTCAACACCCTCTGCGAGTCGGAATCGACGCCGATGCACATCGGCTCGATCCCGGGCTACCTGCGCGGCATCGCCGAGACCATCGACGACGGCGAGTGGTACGAGGGCGACGTCGTCGTCCACAACCACCCCTACCACGGGTCGAGCCACACCCCCGACCTCGCCATCGTCGTGCCGGTGTTCCTGAAGGGCCGCCTCGTCGGCTACGCCGCCAACACCGCCCACCACGTCGACATCGGCGCGGCGACGCCCGGGCTCATCATCGACGTGCCCGACGTCTTCGCCGAGGGCATGCTCTTCGCCGGGACCAAGCTCTACCGCAAGGGCGAGCCCAACCGGGCGATGTGGAACTTCATCCGCCGCAACTCCCGCGCCGCCGGCCAGCTCGTCGCCGACATCGAGGCGCAGGTCGCCTCGGCCCGGCTCGGGGCCAAGCGCTTCGTCGAGCTCATCGAGAAGTACGGCGAGGGCATGGTCTTCGGCGCCGCCAACCAGCTCATGGACTACTCCGAGCGGCTGATGCGCCAGCGCATCGCCGAGATCCCCGACGGCGACTACGTCGCCGAGGGGTGGCTCGACGACGACGGCCGCAACCGCGACCAGCGGCTGAAGGTCAAGGTGACGGTGCGGGTCGCGGGCGACGGGGTCGAGGTCGATCTCACCGGCTCCGCCGACCAGACCCCGACCGCCTACAACGTGCCCTTCGAGGGCTCGACCAAGGTCGCGGCCTACTGCGCCTTCCGCAAGCTCCTGCTCGACGCGGTCACCTCGGACGTGCGCGCCCCCTCGAACGAGGGCTCGTTCCGGCCGGTGAAGGTGACGGCCCCGCTCGGCTCGATCTTCAACCCGAAGGCCCCGGCTTCGGCCGAGGCGCGCTTCACCCAGTGCAACCGGATGATCGACCTCATCCTGAAGGCGCTGGCGCCGGTGCTGCCCGAGCGGGTGATCGCCGGCAGCTCGGCCTCGATCTCCTTCGCCGCCTACTCGGGCGTGCGGCCCTCGGGCGACTACTGGGTGTTCCTCGAGGTCAACGAGGGCGCCTACGGCGGGCGGCCGCGGTCGGACGGACCCGACTCGATCGACAACCTGATGGCCAACACCCGCAACAACCCGCTCGAGGATCTCGCGATGCACATCCCGATGATCTGCGACCGCTACGAGCTCCGCGACGACGAGCCCCCGGGCGCCGGCGAGTTCCGCGGCGGCATCGGCGTCGTCAAGGCGCAGCGGGTGCTGACCGCGGGCTTCATCACCCACGAGTCCGAACGCCACACCGACGCGCCGTGGGGCGCCTTCGGCGGCACCGAGGGCACCGTCGGCAAGTGCCTCGTCTACAACACCGGGAAGTCCGACGCGCCGAAGGAGATGCCCTCGAAGTTCTCGGGCTTCGCCGTCGAGGCCAACGACGTGATGGCCTACTACAGCCCGAACGGCGGCGGCTACGGCTCGCCGCTGAAGCGCCCGGCCCGCAAGGTGCTCGAGGACGTGCTCGACGGCTTCTACTCGGCCGAGCACGCCCGCGCCGCCTACGGCGTCGTCGTCGACCTGGCGGCCGAGACGGTGGATGTCGCCGCCACCGAGGCCCTGCGGGCGCGCATGAACGCCTGACCCCCCCTGAAGGGCCGCCGGAACCCCCGGCGGCCCTTCTTCTACCAACCGACAACTCGCCCGCCACCAATTGGCGGCGCTCGATCTGACAACAGGGATCGTCTCATGGTTACCACCTCACAACGCGCGCTGGCGCCCGAAACCAACCCCCTCATCGAGGAGTCGATCCTGCCGACCGGGCTCGACCAGCGCCCGATCGGCGCCTGGGGCTACGCCTGGATCTGGGTCGGCATCGCCGTCATCATCGCCACCTTCTCGCTCGGCGCCACCGGCGTGCAGGGCGGCATCGGGCTCGGCGAGGTGATCGTGACGATCTTCCTCGCCAACCTCGTCCTCGGCGCCTTCATGCTCCTCACCGCCGACATCGGCACCGAGCACGGGCTGCCCTTCGCCGTCTACCTCCGGGCGCCCTTCGGCATCCACGGCACCCACTTTCCGTCGCTGTCGCGCGGGCTCGTCGCCGCGATGTGGTTCGGCATCCAGACCTACCTCGGCGCCATCGCGCTCAACGGCATCGGCGCGTACTTCCTCGGCGTCGACAACTGGTTCGTCTGGTACGTGCTCTTCGCCATCGTCCAGGTCGTCAACACCGCGTCGGGCATCAAGGCGGTCGAGAAGCTCGCCTCGCTCGCCGCGCCGGCGATCATCGCGATCTCGATCTGGATGTACTTCACCCTCGACGGCATCGCCGACGTGAAGGGCATCAACATCTGGACCTTCCAGGCCACCGGCGAGATGACGCTGCTCGTGCTCTTCGTCGCCAACCTCAGCTTCTGGTCGACGATGGCGATCGACATCCCGAACCTGACCCGCTTCGTGACGACCGAGCCCGGCGCCCGCGGCTTCATCGCCCGCAACCGCCGGGTCTTCGCCGGCCAGCTCATCGCGCTCCCCCTGACCCAGGCGATGGTGGCCGGCATCGGCGCGGTCTCGTGGATCGCCACCGGCAACTGGAACCCGATCGAGGTCATCCAGGCCGACGCCCAGGGGCTGGCGCTGCTCGCGCTCCTCGCCCTCGTCGTGCTGGCGCAGTGGTCGACCAACACCGCCGCCAACCTCATCCCCGCGGCGCTCACCTTCGTCAACGCCGCGCCGCGGCTCATCGACTACCGCATCGCCGTGGCGCTCGCCGGCGTCGTCGGCACCGTCTGCTTCCCGTGGGCGATCCTCGACAACCTCTTCGTCTTCCTCGGCTACTACGGCGCCTTCCTGTCGGCGATCGGCGGCATCATGATCGCCGACTACTACCTGATCCGCCGCCGGCGCCTGAACGTGCCCGACCTCTACCGCGTCGACGGCCAGTTCCGCTACGCCGGCGGCTTCAACTGGGCCGGCATGATCGCCTGGCTGGTCGCCGGCGGGCTCGCCGCCTGGTGGCCGCAGTACGCGGTGCTGATCGGCTTCCCGGTCGGCCTCGTCCTCTACGTGGTGCTGATGCGGGCGATGGTCCTGCCGAAGTACGCCCAGGCCGAGATCGACAGCGGCTTCTCCGACCGCTTCCTCGCCACCTCGCGCGGCGAGAGCTGGGCCGACGTCGCCGGCCGCCACGGGGCGCGGCGCGAGGATCTCTGACCGCCGGCCCGCCCCCCCGAGCGCCCGGAGGGCCCGTCCGACCCGGACGGGCCCTCTCTCACACGAGATCCGGCCCCGGTGCGGTCAGGCGCCCGGGTCCATGCCGAGCCTGGTGTCGCGGGCGTACTCGTCCTTGAGCATCCGCTTGTCGAGGCGGAGCTGGCGCGATCCGCGGCGCGGGGCCGGGGCGATCTCCGGGGTCTCGCCCTCGATCCGGGCGATCCAGTCGAGGAGGCGGGCGCGCAGGTCGGCGACGACGGCGTCGAAGGCGTCCATGCCGATCAGGTTCACCATCTCCCACGGGTCGGCCTCGAGGTCGTAGAGCCAGGCCTCGCGGTAGACGGCCGCGGCGGGGGCGTCGTGGTCGTAGTCGGCGGTGACCCCGTACTTCCACCGGCGGGTGCGCAGCGCGCGGCCGGTCTCGGTCTCGCTGATCTGGATGAGAAGGTCGTCGCGCCAGTCGGCGCGGGCGTCGCGGACGACGGGGAGGAGCGAGCGGCCCTCCATCTCCTCCGGGACCGGCAGGCCGGCGGCGTCGATCAGGGTCGGGGCGATGTCGGGGGTCGAGAACAGCGCGCGGACCTGGCCGCCGGCCATGAAGCCCGGGCCGGTGATCATCGTCGGAACGCGGATGGCGCTCTCGTGGCAGGAGCGCTTGTACTCGACGTTGCGGGTCTTGAAGTGGCAGGCGTGGTCGGAGGTGAACAGGACGATGGTGTCGTCGAGGAGGTCGAGCGAGCGCAGCGCGTCCATCAGCCGGCCGAAGGCCTCGTCGAGGCGCTTGACCATGCCGTAGTAGCCGGCGAGGTGCCACGGGCTGGTGCCGCCGAGGGCGACGAGGTCGGGCGGGGTCCAGAGGTTGGCGTCCATCGCCTCGGCGCTGCCGTCGGGGGCGGGATAGTTGTCGGTGTGGTTCTGGTGGTGGGGCTCGAGGAAGGAGACCATCAGCAGGAAGGGCGCGTCCTTGTGGTCGTCGACGTAGCGGATGGCGGCGTCGGTCATCGCGTCGACGCGGTAGCCGGGGAGCTTCCGCTCGGCGCCGTCCCCGTCGAAGAGCACGCAGTCGTAGGCGTCGGAGATGAACTCGAGGTTGTTGGCGCCGAGCCAGTCCTGCCAGCCGCCGCGCGCCTCCTCCGGCACCGGCTCGACGCCGGCGAGGTGCCACTTGCCGATGTAGCCGGTGCGGTAGCCGTGGCGGGCGAAGACCTTGGGCAGCGTCTCCACGTCCCCGGGCAGCGAGATCTCGTTGCGGAAGACGCCGGACTGACTCGCCCACCGCCCGGTCTGGAGCGCCGCGCGCGCCGGGCCGCAGAGCGGCTGGCAGGCGAAGGAGTCATGGACGTGGGTGCCGGCGCGGGCGAAGCGGTCGAAGTTCGGCGTCAGCCCCATCGGGTTGCCGTGGACGCCGGTGGTGTCGTGGCGCTGCTGGTCGGTGAAGAAGACGATGACGTTGGGCTTGCGGTCGGCCACGGCGTTTCCCCGGATATTGTCTCGGCGGGGAGGTTAGACCGCAGCGCCATCACCCGGAAATGACTTCACCCGGCGCCGGCGATAACTCCCGGGAATGATGGGTGCAGAGGTCGCGCAGGATGTCGAGCGCGCGCTTCAGGATCGGATACTCCATCGTCGACTGACGCATCCAGGCCCCGGAGGGGAAGCTCCACAGCGGCACCTCCATCGGCAGGACCTTGAGCCCCGCCGTCTTCGCCATCGGCGCGAACGTCGTCGGCGCCGCGGTCAGGTAGGGGGTGCCCGGCACCGCGAGCAGCGTCGAGGCGAGCGCGTCGACCTCGATCACCATCCGCGGCAGCGGCATTCGGAAGCGCAGGAAGTACTCGGTCAGCCGCTCGCGCATCAGCGTGTCGCGCCCGTAGATCACCCACCTGCGGTCGCGGAGCGCCTCGGGCGGGACCCGGTCGAGCTGCGCCAGGGGATCGTTCCGGCAGCAGACCGCCGCGCTCTCGACGTCGAGCAGCTTCTCGGTGACGAGCCCCTCGGGCACCTCCTGCACGAACGCCCCGAGCAGGAGATGGATCTCCCCCGCGAGCAGCCGCGGCAGGCTGGCGCCGGCGACGTCGATGTCGAGGCGAAAGCGCGACTCGGGGAACTCGATCGACAGCGCCCGGATGAGCAGGGGCACGATGCGCAGGTGGTAGGCCGAGCCGGCGGCGACCCTGAACTCGCCGATCTCGCCGCCCGAGCGCGCGTGCACCGCCTCGCGGGCCTGCTGCCAGTGGCCCTCGATCAGCCGGGCCTGGCGCATGAAGAGCTCGCCGACATCGGTCAGCACCATGCCGCGGGCGGTCCGATCGAAGAGCTTCGCGTCGAGCTCGGCCTCGAGGCGCCGGATGGTCTTGGTCAGCGCCGGCTGGGTCAGCCCGATGCGGTCGGCCGCGTGCGTGAGGTTTCCGGCGCGGGCGACGGCGAGAAAGGCCGTGAGCTTGCGGTCCATGTCATTCCCCGGGGTTATCGCTTGCGCGGTCTAATATCATTTTGCACGCCGGTCGACGCCCCTTAGGCTCCGGGGCGGCGACTTCGGGCAGGGGGGCGTCGCTGGTGCCTGCCCGAAGACGACAGAACCTGCGGGGCTGCAGGACCGAATGGAGGAACCCATGACGACGATGACCCGCCGGGCCGCGCTTGCCGGCGCCGCGCTGTTGCTGGCCGCCGTGCCGGTGCGCGCCGAGACCTTTCTCGACGTCGGCGCGCAGGAGCCGATCTCGATCCTGATCAACGCCTCGCCGTGGTACGGCGGCTTCGAGGCGGTGGTCGACCTCTACGTCGAGCAGACCGGCAACGAGGTCGAGATCGACGCGACGCCCTACAACGGCGTGCTGGAGAAGGCGCGGAACGCCGTCCGCACCGCCGAGAGCCCCTACGACGTCCTGAACCTCGACCAGGGCTGGAACATCGAGTTCTACGAGCAGGACGTGCTGCGCCCGCTCGACGAGGTCGTCCCGGGCTACGCCATGCCGCCCGAGGTCGTCACCTGCGGCGACAGCTACTTCTGGAACGCCGAGAAGAACTTCCGCACCTCCGAGGGCGGCAGGCTGATGGCGATCCCGCCGAACTGCAACACCCATGTCCTCGTCTACCGCAGCGATCTCGTCGAGACGGTGCCGGCGACCTACGACGAACTCCTCACCACCTGCGAGGCGCTCCAGGACAAGCCGAAGCTCTACGGCTTCGCCACCCGCGGCGAGCGCAGCCAGGGGATCAGCTACGACTTCACCCCCTTCCTGCTGAGCTACGGCGCGCGGTTCGTCGCCGACGCCGGGAACGGCGACTATACCGTCGTCATCAACAGCCCCGAGGCGCTGGCCGCGCTCGAGAAGTTCGTCGCGGTGCAGACCACCTGCGCGCCGGACAACGTCGGCGCGCTCGGGCAGGGCGACGTCATCCAGCTGATGGCCGCGGGCAGCGCGGCGATGGTCGAAACGGTGATCGCGGCGTGGGCGAACTATACCGACCCGACCAAGTCGGCGGTCGTCGACACCGTCGCCGCGGCGCCGATGCCGGAAGGGCCGGCCGGGCGGGGCATCCCCATCGGCAACTGGCACTTCGCCATTCCGCGCAACATCCCCGACGCGCGGGCCGAGGCGGCGATGGCGTTCTTCCAGTGGTTCCTGACCAGGGAGGCCCAGGTCGCCTACGCCGAGGCCGGCGGCATCCCGGTCCGCACCGACGTGATGGACGAACTCTCCGAGCAGCCGGAGTACGCCTGGATGAAGGCCTACCGGACCAACCTCGACGCGGGCGAGCAGGTGCTCGGCTTCGCCGAGGGGGCGAGCGTCGAGCAGGTGATGGCGCTGCGGCTGAACCAGGCGGTGATCGGCGAGCTCTCCCCGGCGGCGGCGCTCAACGCCGCGGCGAAGGAGATCGAGGCGGTGTTCGTGCAGCGCGGCCGCGCCACCGGCCATCTCGACCCGTTGCCCGAATAAGCCGCCGATGAGCTCTCCCGCTTTCGCGCCCGCGCCGGCCCGTCGCCGGCGCGAGCGCCCCGGCGACCGCTGGTTCCGCTGGGGGACGCTGGCGCCCGCCGTCGTCGTGCTCGTGGTGCTGACCGCCTGGCCGATCCTCAACCTGCTGTGGATGTCGCTCAACACCATCGAGTTCAGCCGGGCGGGGACGACGTTCACCTTCACCCCGGCGGAGAACTTCCGCCGGCTCGGCGCCGACGTCCTCTTCCGCACCAGCCTGTGGGTGACGCTGCTCTTCGTCATCGCCTCGGTGACGATCGAGATGGTGCTCGGCTTCCTGCTCGCGCTCGTCGTCTCCGGGGTCGGGCGCGGCAAGGGGGCGATCCGCACGCTGATGATCCTGCCGATCCTCGTGCCGCCGGTGGCGATCGGCAGCATGTGGAAGCTCATGTACAACTACGACTTCGGCATCCTGAACCAGGCGCTGGCGCTCGTCGGGCTCGGGCCGGTCGGGTGGCTGTCGAACACGTCGCTGGCGCTGTGGTCGGTCGTCGTCGTCGATGTCTGGC
The DNA here is from genome assembly GCA_964511815.1 of uncultured Rhodovulum sp. Lineage (GTDB taxonomy): Bacteria > Pseudomonadota > Alphaproteobacteria > Rhodobacterales > Rhodobacteraceae > Amaricoccus. The sequence continues at coordinate 2,326 of CAZEGY010000006.1, read as the reverse complement.
ACTGGACGCCGCTCGTCTTCCTCATCCTCTTCGCCGGGGTCGAGGGCCTGCCGCGCGAGGTGATCGAGGCGGCGCGGGTCGACGGGGCGACGACGGCGCAGATCGTGCGGCGGATCATCGTGCCGCTGATGGCGCCGGCGATCGCCGTCGCCTTCGTCTTCCGGTCGATCCTCGCCTTCAAGGTCTTCGACCAGATCTTCCTGCTGACCTCCGGCGGGCCGGGGACCGCGACCGAGGTGGTGAGCCTCCGGCTCTACCACGTCTTCTTCAAGGAGAACGAGCTCGGCTACGGCGCGCTGCTCTCGGTCGTGGTGATCCTCTGCGTCGTCGCCTTCCTCGCGAGCGCCGGCGTCCTGGCGCGGAGGGTGGGCAAATGATCCCGCTCAAGGGCCGCGAGCTCGTCCTCGGCTACGCCTTCCTCGCGGCGGGGGTGGTGGCGATCGTCCTGCCGTTCCTCTACATCCTCGCGACCTCGTTCAAGTACGAGATCGCCATCATGCAGGGCCGGTTCGTCTTCGAGCCGACGCTCTACAACTACGGCAACGTCCTCTTCGGGCGGCGCTCGAACTTCGTCGGCAACATCCAGAACAGCCTGATCGTCGCCAGCGTCTCGACGGTGCTCGTGCTGGCGATCGGCACCCTCGCCGCCTACTCGCTGGCGCGGATGCCGTGGGCGAAGTGGATCTCGGCGGCCTTCCTCGGCTGGACGATGATCTTCAACACCGTGCCGATCCTGACGGTGGTCGGGCCGTGGTACCTGCTCTTCCAGCAGATCGGGCTCTACAACACCCTGACGGCGCTCGTCCTCACCCATGTCGCGATCAACCTGCCGATGACGGTCTGGCTGATGATGACCTTCTTCCGCGACGTGCCGCCCGAGCTCGAGGAGGCGGCGCGCGTCGACGGCGCCGGGCGGGCGCAGGCCTTCCGGCGGGTGGTGCTGCCCCTCGTCGTGCCGGGGCTGATCGCGGCGGGGGTGCTCGCCTTCGTCTTCTCGTGGAACGAGTTCACCGTGGCGCTCAACCTCACCAGCCGGCAGACGGCGACGGTGCCGGTCGGGATCGCCAACTTCGCCGAGCAGTTCGAGGTCCAGAACGGCAACATGGCCGCGGCCTCGGTGCTCAGCACCATTCCCGCCCTCCTCCTCATGGTCTTCGGTCAGCGCTTCGTCGTGCAGGGCCTGACCATGGGCGCGGTCAAGTAGGAGCCCCGCATGGCCACCGTCGAGATCGACCGTCTCGAGAAGCACTATGCCGACTACCACGCGCTCGAGGGCGTGAGCTTCACCGTCGCGGACGGCGAGTTCGTCGTCCTCGTCGGGCCCTCGGGCTGCGGCAAGTCGACGCTCCTGCGCTCGATCGCCGGGCTCGAGGACGTGACCGCCGGCACCATCCGCATCGCCGGGCGCGACGTCACCGACCTCGAGCCCCGCGACCGCGACATCGCCATGGTCTTCCAGAGCTACGCGCTCTACCCGCACATGACGGTGCGCGACAACATGGCCTTCTCGCTCGACCTGCGCCGGACGGCGAAGGCCGAGATCGACGCCCGCGTCACCGAGGCCGCGCGCATCCTCGGCATCGAGGCGCTGCTCGACCGCAAGCCCCGCGCCCTCTCCGGCGGCCAGCGCCAGCGGGTGGCGATGGGGCGCGCGATCGTGCGCCATCCCCAGGCCTTCCTCTTCGACGAGCCGTTGTCGAACCTCGACGCCCAGCTCCGCGTCCAGATGCGCGCCGAGATCCGCGCGCTCCACGACCGGCTCGGGGCGACCTCGGTCTACGTCACCCACGACCAGGTCGAGGCGATGACCATGGCCGACCGCATCGTCGTGCTCGACGCCGGGCGCATCGTCCAGGCGGGGGCGCCGCTCGAGCTCTACGAGAAGCCCGCCAACCGCTTCGTCGCGAGCTTCATCGGCTCGCCGGCGATCAACCTCTTCGACGGCACGGTCGAGCCCGACGGCACCCTCCGCCTCGCCGGCGGCGGCACCCTGCCGTCGGTCGCCGGCGCGCGCCCCGGCCCGGTGACGGTCGGCATCCGCCCCGAGGACCTCGCCCCGCATCCGACCGGCGCCATCGCCGGCCCCGTGCGCCTCGTCGAGCGGCTCGGGGCGGAGACCTACGTGCTCTTCGGCACGCCGGAGGAGCAGCGGACCTGGCGCATCCCCGGCGCCCATCCGATCGCCGCCGGCGAGACCGTCCGGCTCGCGGCGCCGGCGGCCAAGCTCCACCTCTTCGACCCGACCTCCGGCGCCCGCCTCTGACGCCGCCCCCGACGCCCGACAGGAGCCCCGCATGAAGACCGTCCTCGTCCTGTTCGACTCGCT